>NZ_JFHM01000008.1:0-59182 GCF_003664935.1 Mesotoga sp. H07pep.5.4 | reverse complement strand
ATAATCAAGGGTCAGACCGTCCGAATTAGCCGACAAATTAGCCTGAACTTGATTCAGCATCCCGCTCTTCATAAACCGGTTCTTATAACACGCTTCTACAACCCGATCTTTATAACCCGCACTTTATAACCCGTTCCTAGACGCTGCTCTTTCGCGGCATAGCCGGAACTGGCCTCGCCGAAGGCGAGACTGGCCAGGCTGAGCATACTGGTTCTGAAAATCCTCCCCGCGAAGCGGGCATTGCGACCTGGCGTGGTCTTCGCCAGCCTTGCGTCCGCCGATGATCTTCGGCGCCTTGCGTCGAATGTTTTATGGAAGACTCACTTCGCTCTGTACGTAATCTCTCTCCTGTACTTTTGAATAATCTCTTCGAGAACCCGAGCCGCCATTCGTACAGTTGTTTCACATCCGATCACAGGATCACGGTACTTGTCTCTTAGCACTGAGCATTCGAGATGACCGTATCTCTTCTCGAATTCGGCAATGAACTCCTCTGCTATTCGTTTCATTCTTTCTTGTTTTTCATAGATCTCGCTGTTGAAGAGGATTCCAAGTACTGCAAGTGAACCTGTGACGGCTCCGCAGATACTCTTGATTCTCATGCCTCCTCCGAAGGCGCCCATCGTGAAGAAGGCCTCCTGGGGCAGGTCAAGGCCGTACTCATCGTTCGCTCCATATACCATTGCCTCTGCGCAGTTCCTCTCCACATCGTTTCTCGAATACTGTTTTCCAACCGCATCCTCAAGCATATTTATTCCCTTCCTAAAGCCTTGTTGAAATCAAAGGCAGTCATAAGTTTCCGATACGTATCACTTCTGATACAATTATTGTATAACTTTCAATAAAGGAGGACCTGTATGTCAATACTACTAAAGAACGGGACTATTTACCCCATCACTTCTGAGTCCTTCGTAGGTGATATTTTGATGAACAAGGGAAAGATCGAACGGATAGGACAAGGACTCGAAGAGCCTGGGGCTGAAGTTATCGATGTTTCGGGCAAGTACGTATTTCCGGGATTCATTGATGCCCACTCACACATTGGTATTTACGAAGAGGGGGTTGGGGGCTACTATGGTGACGGAAACGAAGCGACGGATCCCCTTACTCCGGATGTCTCCGTTGTCGATGCGTTCAATCCCCAGGACACAGCAATAAAACGGGCATTGTCCGGAGGTGTTACTACAGTCATGGTAGTTCCCGGCAGCGCCAATCCAGTTGGAGGACAGGGTGCTATCTTCAAGTTCAAGAAAACTCTGATAGTTGATGACATGGTCGTTCGTTCCCCGGCGGGGCTGAAAATGGCAACCGGCGAGAACCCAAAGAGAGTCTACGGTGAGGGTTTCAAGAAAACTCCTTCCACGAGACTGGGAACGGCAGCTGTTATCCGTGGCTACTTCCAGAAGGTTAGAGCCTATATGGACAAGAAGAAGGCAGCCGAAAAAGAGGGAAAGCCTTTCACGGATTTTGACCCGAAACTAGAAGTCGGGGAAAAGGTACTGAGAAAAGAGATCCCCGCTAGAATTCACGCTCACAGACAGGACGATATTCTCACAGCAATCAGGCTCTCAAAGGAGTTTGATTTCGATCTAGTAATCGAACACGCGACGGAAGGTTATAAGATTGTCGATTTTCTCAAAGAAAACAATGTGCCGGTAGTTCTTGGGCCAATCTTCGGATTCAGGACTAAGCTTGAACTTAAGGATATGAGTTATGACGCTCCAAGGATACTCAACGAAAAGGGCGTTCTTGCAGCTTTCATGTGCGATCACCCTGTTATTCCCCTTGAGAACACGAACGTGCAGCTTGGCGTAGCCTTACGGTACGGGTCAAAAGAGGAAGATCTTTTGAAGATGGTCACCATAAATGCCGCTAAGATCCTGAAGATCGACGAAAGAGTTGGATCTCTCGAAGTTGGAAAAGATGCCGATATTGCAATCTGGACAAAGCATCCATTCAATCTGGCAGCCAAGGCAGAGAGAGTTTTCATAGAAGGCGAGGAAGTCTACAGCGATCTTTGAAGCACACACTTCCAGAAGAAGATCAAAGAAAAATTGTATGTAATCAGGATCAGATAGATTCGAAACTTCGCTGTACCGCGCTTTTTTGCCAGAGGTGATGGGGTTTCACACCAACGGAAATTAGATGTTCCGATTCACACTTCAATTTGGATCCGAGAGAGAAAAGTATTATAATAGTAATGCGGTCACCCGGAAGGGTTTCACGCACTAGGCCATAGAGCCTGCTCACGGCGAAAAGCCGTTGATGAAGACGTGGGAGTATTCCCACGCCTTCTTTATTTCTTCTCTTTAGTAGCACTCAAATTATGGAGTCAACTGAAACGAACGAGATGATAGAGAAGTTCAGATGAGCACATTTTAAAGGTTTAGGA
The DNA here is from genome assembly GCF_003664935.1 of Mesotoga sp. H07pep.5.4. Classification (NCBI taxonomy): domain Bacteria; kingdom Thermotogati; phylum Thermotogota; class Thermotogae; order Kosmotogales; family Kosmotogaceae; genus Mesotoga; species Mesotoga sp. H07pep.5.4. The sequence goes on along the minus strand of NZ_JFHM01000008.1, from coordinate 56,790 downwards.
AAAGCAAAACGTTCGCATCACGGGTAATTTGCCCAAAAGCTTCTTCAGTCAAGTTGCAGAAGTCCCACGGGTCCTAAGCCTTCCGCTGAAAGCTGCTTCACTTCCTTAGAAAATCTTTCTCGTATCAGATCATAGTCAGCAGTATTGCGCCCTGGCTTAATTTTCGCGAGAGCCGCTTCCCGGCATGGACTCTTCGGCCTCGCGCCGCGTCCAGATCCTGACCAAGAGCATTGTCAGGATGACGTTAAGAGAGGAGAGTATACTGCCCTGAAAAGATATTATTTCATCCCGTAATGTCACCTCACTGTCATTCCATAGAGCCTGCCCCTAAAGCCACTCACTTTGTCATCCCGCAGTGATCCTGTACAGGATCTCGCATTCAAGAACCGCTTCACGCTTAAGAACGAAAACCCGCTGATCGCTGTGAAGACAACGTTGTCAGTCAACGGTCCACCGTCCTCCGCATATTTTTTAGGCTGGCGTAGCGGAACTGGCGTTTGCGAAGCAAAGACTGGCCACCGAAGGTGACTGGCCTGTGTCAGCAGATTGGCTGATTTGTGCCCAAAATCCACCCTCCTTGTCATCCCGTAGTGCTTCTATACGGGATCTAGGTTTTCGCCATATGTATGACTGAGCGAAAATAGGGACTGACAATTCTCCTCTTGTCTGTCCCATTTTTCGCGTAAAAGGCAGAGATTCCAACCAGGACCTTTTTCGGGCGAACAGCCGTTCGCCCCTACAAGAGAACTGCACAGATAATGATATAATTAACTCTAGAGTTAGTAACTTACGAGTTAGAAGTTGTGTTGGAGGTTGTTAAATGTTCATCAACAGAGAGAAAGAGCTTGCTTATCTCAGGAAACTAATGAACAGCGGAAAGTTCGAGATGGTCGTTGTTTATGGACGTCGAAGAGTGGGTAAGACCGCTCTTCTAAAACAGTTCTGTCATGATATGGAAAGCATCTTCTTTGTCTGTGATGAGGTCAACGAGAAAATGATGCTGCGAAACTTTTCGGAAGTCGTTCTAGAGCACTTCGGCCAGAAAGACACATTATCTTCTTTTGAGTCATGGGAGAAGGCGATTAGGTTCGTTGCGTCCCAAGCAAAAGAAAAGCGTCTTCTCCTAATAATAGATGAGTACCCATATTTGGCGAATGCTAGTAGCTATTTCCCGTCTCTCTTACAGCGCCTTATAGATCATGAGCTACTTGAAACAAGGCTCTATTTAGTTCTTTGCGGTTCATCTGTGAGTTTCATGGAGAGTGAAGTGTTGGGCAGTAGGAGCCCCTTGTTTGGAAGAAGAACTGCTCAGATGAGAGTCGAGCCATTCACCTATCGCGAAGCCTCGCTGTTCTTTCCGGAACTGAGCAATGAAGAAAAAATTATCGCGTATGGAATTTTGGGGGGCATCCCGCAGTATTTGCAGAAGTGGAACCAGCATCTTCCATATAAAGAGAATATTGCAAACAACTTTCTCGATACATCGGCGTATCTTTATGCCGAGCCGAGATTCTTGTTGAGACAGGAACTGCGCGAACCTTCCCTATACAACACAATAATTGAATCAATTGCCCAAGGCGCTACTCGCCTGAACGAGATAAGCACAAGGGTAGGAGAGCCTAATGATAAGACTGCAAAGTACATAGCTACACTGCTGAACTTGAATATATTGGGACGAGAAGTGCCCGTTACAGAGAAGAACACTTCACGGAAGGCGATCTACTATATCAGAGACAACCTTTTTAAGTTCTGGTACACGTTTGTGTTTCCTAATCTCTCGCTTATCGAAACCGGTATGACAGAAGAGCTTCTGAACAAGAAGATCGCCGACGGACTCAGCAAGTATCTAGGTCTAGCTTTCGAAAATATATGCAGGGAATATTTATCGCACAAGAGTGTCAGGGGAGAACTACCCTTCAGAATTATGAAGTTGGGCAAGTGGTGGGGAAACAACCCGGCAACGAAGAAGGAAGAGGAAATTGACCTTCTTGGTCTCGGAGATAGTCAAGTAATAATCGGTGAATGCAAGTGGACAAACGCTAGAGTCGGCGTAGGCGAACTTGAGAGATTAAGAGAAAAGGGATCGAATATCGCTTGTCAAGAAAGGATATTCGTGATCTTTTCCAAGAGAGGATTCACCGCAGATCTGGAAGAACTAGCAGCAAGAGATGCAAGTGTTTACCTGGTGACCTTAGACGACCTCTTTGCCTGAAACGAAATTGGATCTCAAGTGGTTTCATTAGGGCAAGGTCTCGAAGGCCTCCTGCCGAAGGCAGCCTTGCGTCCACTGATGTTCTTCAGTGCCCTGCGTCCCGGCATGTTCTTTGCTCACCAACTTTTCAAATTCACGGATTCATCATCTTAGATGCCTTCAAAGAATAGATCCCGAAACAAGTTCGGGATGACAATGAGAGGGACTTCCAAAAACCGCTGTCCGGATAACCTTCTCAGTTGCATTGAAACCCTGAATTGATTGCCGGTTCTCTTCACTAGACTCCATACCCTTTAATCGGCAGCGCGCCCTTCACGTCATGAACTCGTTTCAGCATCTAGTTCTTGAAAGCCGCTGTCCGGTTGTTCTGCTCTTGTGACTTGCAACTTGCATCATGAAACCTGAAACCGTTCTTTTCGGAGAACGGAGAACCATTCAACGGTTGACCTCGCGCGGCGTCCAGATCCTGACCAGAAGCATTGTCAGGATGACGTGAAGAGCTGTCATACAGTAAGCCTATGCGATGTTGTTCCTTTAGCCGCCCTAAAATCCACCCCTTTGTCATCCCGTAGTGCTTCTATACGGGATCTGGGTTTTAACCCTCCTGCCGGAGGCAGCCTTGCGGCCACTGATGTTCTTCAGTGGTTTGCGTCCCGGCACAATCTTTGCATATAGTGCGACCGCCGATGCGTTTCGGCGCATTGCGGCTTTCGACTAAAATATGTTCTTGTCGGAGGACGGTGGTCCCTTGACGATTGACCTGAGAAGGGGTTGTCATTCCGTAGAGCCTGCCCTGATTAGCTCACCTTCTGTCATCCCGTGATGCTTATGCACGGGATCTATCACCTGAGATCCGCTTTTCGCTGCACGCTGAACGCTATAAGCGAAAATAGGGACTGACGATTCTTCTCACGTCCCATTTTTCGCGTAAAAGGCATGAGATTCCAACCAGGACCTTTTTCGGGCGAACGGCCGTTCGCCCCTACAAGAGAACTTCACAATCATCTTGAATTGTCATCCCGTAGAGCCTGCCCTGATTAGCCTGCCCCAATATGATCCTGTTTGGGGCTCCTGTTCAGGGGGTCTGCACGGGATCTCGCTCTTCAAAACTTGTTTCTGACAACCCGCTTTTATCAACCCGATCTTTCTAACCCGCTCCTAGACACCGCTCTTCTGCCAGGGACCTGCACGGGATCTTGCTAGTGCGAGACCTTGGACCGGCTTTTCGTTTTTTCGGAGGAAGGAGCATTGACGGACAACGTGGTTTCATAAGCGAACAGAGACTTTTGGCCCGAAGTGCTGAGACAATTCCAGCATAAGCAGTGGTGAAGTTTTCGAAATGGCCAAACGCTGTCATTCGTAATAAGCGCTAATTACGTAAGCAGAACACCGCCCAATTCTCTGACCCGGTCCGAAGATTGCCTTGCTCCCGCAATGATTTACTACAGAAGACTCACATTGTTTTTGCTTTCGAGACCCAGCTTCCTCAAGACGCTCCTAGTGTCTAGGATTAGCTGAGCGTTATCAACGATCAGTTCGTAGTCCACGTTCTTTATATGAGCGGTTGTTATTATGACTGCGTCCGAATTGGTAAAAAGGTCCCCTGTCAGTTTGGATGTCTTCCTTTTCGCACCTTGCCACTCGAACTGTTCAATGTAAGGATCGACGATATCTACAACGGCGCCGTTCTCTTCGAGAATTCTGAGAACATCCAGAGCGGGACTTTCTCTGAGATCAGAGATATCACTCTTATAAGCCAGCCCGACAAGAATGATTTTCGAGCCGTTGAGGCATTTCTTGTGACCGTTGAGTAGTTTCATCAGCCTTTCAACGACATACTCCGGCATCGAATTGTTTATTTCACCCGCAAGTTCTATCAGTCTGGTGTGATAGTCGTACTTTCTCGCGATGTAGGTCAAGTAGAATGGATCGATTGGAATGCAGTGGCCTCCTACTCCAGGGCCCGGGTAAAATGGCATGAAACCAAAGGGCTTCGTAGAAGCCGCATCAATTACCTGCCATATGTTTATTCCCATTCTCTCGGCAACAATAGCCATTTCGTTCGCCAGAGCAATGTTTACTATTCTAAAAGTGTTCTCAAGGATTTTCGTCATCTCCGCCTCTCTCGGAGAGTCGACAACGAATATCGGAGCGTTAAGTACTTTGCTGTAGAAGGCTTTTGCTAGGGAGGTTGATTTTTCACCGCAACCTCCGACAACTTTCGGAGTATTTCCAGTCTTGAAGCTCTGATTCCCTGGATCCACTCTCTCTGGACTGAAGGCAAGAAAGAAATCCTCTCCACAAGTTTTCCCGGCTTCTTCCAGTATCGGCTTCATGATATCTTCAGTCGTACCAGGGAAAGTTGTAGATTCTAGAACAACTAAAGTTCCGAATTTCATATATTTTGAAATCTCTCGTGAAGCATTGATAATAAATGAAAGATCAGGTTGCTTGAAGACATCAAGAGGAGTTGGAACGCACACTATAACAATGTCACAAGAAGCAATTCCTTTGAAATCAAGACTTCCATGTAGCTTTCCGTTAGTGACCAAGCTTTCCAGTTCAGCATCCTCTACATCGCCTATATAGTTCTTGCCGCCATTAAGGAGTTCAACTCTTTCACGACTTATCTCAAAGCCTGAAACATCAAAACCTGCTTTTGCTACCTCCACTGCAAGAGGAAGTCCAACATAACCCATTCCAATGATTCCGACCTTTGCGCTTGCATCAAAAATCATCCCGTCAGTCATTCACAAAACCTCCATTCTGGTCATGCTTCTTCAAAGAAACGCTGCCGTTTTCAGAAATCTCAAATACATAAAGCCTTTGGAGGCCTTTTTCCTCAGCTCTAGTAATTATCGAAGATGAGTGAGCAAAAGAGGCCACAATAATTGCATCGTAATCGGTTTCGATCACTTGCTCAGGATCGAACACCGGCACACCGCTAACTTCTTTTCCTTTCTTGAGAGCTGAATCATCAATAAAGCCAATAACTTCTATTCTCTCGAAGAACAAGATTGTTGATAGCATTGTCCCAACAATACCCGCCCCGTAAAGATAGACGCTGTCAAATCCATTCATGCCAATGAAGTCTAGAACTTCTCCGAAAACACTCCTCGATTGAGCGTAGATTTTCGCAACTTCAGAAAGATAGGCCACGGTAAGGTACTGGAGCCTATTCCTTCCCTCACCTTGCAGTACATAGCTCATTGTCCGTCTGTTTTCCCCTGCCTTCTTTATTAGGCCTGTCTTTTCAAAGTCATCGAGATATCTGTGAACCATTGAAGGGACGATCCCGATTTCTCTTGAGAGTCGCTCCTGAGAAATCGAAGGATTTTCGGCTATGGCCTTCAGTATACTCAGCTTTCGCATCTCTGGAGAGGGGTTGAAGAAACTCCCAAGTTCCTGATACATGGCAACATCTCCCTAAAGGATATTCACTCACTGAGTGAATGATAACATGTACATCTTTGCTCGTCCACAACTTGCGATCACTTTCATTGGCAAGAAGGTGAATTGTGTGAGAAGCTTCAAAGGAGATGTTATCATAATAAATGGTCATTAATATCGGAAGAGATTTTCGTGTTTGTGGGGAGAAGACATGTCAGTCCCATTCGTCTCTGTAGTAATTCCCGAAAGGAACGAAGAAGAAAAGATCTCGTTTTGCTTAGAGTCTTTGCTCGGTTCAGATTATCCCCATGATCGTTTTGAGGTTATTGTTGTCGACGGCATGAGCGAAGACAGAACCGTGGAGATTGTCAAGTCATTTTCACAACAACATCAGAACATAAAGTTGTTGTACAACGAAAAACGTATTACACCGGTTGCGAGGAATATTGGTGTTAAGGCGTCTGTTGGAGAATATGTAATGTTTTTCGATGCGCACTCAATTGCGTCTTTCGATTACATAAGTAAATGTGTTAAGCACATTCAAGAAACAGATGCAGACAATGTTGGCGGAGTTGTAAAGACACTGCCTGTTTCTGGGTCAATCTTAGGGAGGACGATTGCTGCAGTCTTAGCAAGCAGGTTTGGAGTAGGTGGGTCGAAATTTCGAACTGGCGTTACCAGCCCGGAGGAAGTCGACACTGTGCCTTTTGGATTCTACAAGAGAGTAGTATTTGATAGAATTGGACTTTTCAACGAAAGTTTAGTCAGGAATCAGGATATCGAGTTTAACCTCAGACTCAAAAGAAATGGTGGAAAGATAATTCTGTTTCCCGATATCAATCTAGTCTACTTCAGTCGGTCTTCTTTGAGGAGCTTTCTTAAGAACAACTATGAGAATGGGTTCTGGGTAATCTTTGCATCTCGGTATTCAAAGCAACCATTCTCTTTACGGCACATAATACCATTGATGTTTGTCCTTTACCTAGGTTTGGTGATCCTACTATTGCTATTACCTATTGCGCTTACGTTGGTTTGGGTTCTTCCTCTTCTTTTTTATACTGTTTTAGATGTTTTATTCTCAGTAGAGATTGTGCGGAAAACTGCGTGCTGTAAAGCTTTTTTCGTTTCTGCGATGATATTCCCGTTGCTGCATATCAGCTATGGAACTGGCTCCCTCATAGCTTCAGTGAAGCTGTTGTGGGCTAAAGTGATTAGGCACGGGAGATGAGAGAATTGAATGTGGATCTTGGTATAAGTACTATGAATAGCAGACTTGAGCTATTGATGGAGAAATCACTGACTTCTCTTCTTAAAGCTACTGAAGAATGCAGGAATACTCACTTCAGATTTCTTATTGTAGTTCAAGAGGTTGATAGTGAACAGAGTGCTCGCAGAGTCAAAGAAGTGCTTTCACATGTTACTGAAAGATTCGATACTGAAGTAATTCTGGATCGGAGAAAAGGTCTTTCACGAAGCAGAAATCAGATTCTTGAGAAGTTTGAGGGGGACTTCCTAATGATATGCGATGACGATATTGAATACAGAAAAGATTCACTTCAAAAAATAATTGAAATTGTAGAGTCCAGCAATATGGATTTCCACTCGTTTATGCTTTTTACGCCTGATGGAAAAGATTACAAGGATTATAAAGCATTTCCATTTGCTCATAACATGAAGACAATAGCAAGAATCAGTTCAGTTGAAGTTATTTTGAAGTCAACAGTAAAACAATCTGGAGTGGTTTTTGACTCATCTTTTGGTAGAGGAGCTCGTTGGCCGTGCGGAGAAGAGAACATATTCCTTGCTGATCTTCTAAAGAAAGGTTTACAAGGTTCTTTTGTGCCGATTAAGATCGGCAGTCACCCGAAACCCCTTGATGCAGATTCTATGACCAATCAAGAATTTGTCTGTAAGGGTGCTGCACTGACTAGGATCTATGGCAGAACGTTTTCTTTAGCTGCAGTGGTTTATCTCTGGTTGAGAAAGTCTGACGCATTGAAATTGAGGGATCTAAAAGCTTTGCTTTCAGGGCGGAGAGAGTACTTGAAGTTTCTGAAAGAAGAAAATGTATAGGCGGTGAAGACCAGTGGCAGAAGCTTATGTAAGCGTAGTAATACCTGCCTATAACGCAGCTCATACTATTGAGGCAACACTTAGTTCAGTATATTCTCAAAACATGGATCGTATTCAGATAATTGTCGTCGATGACGGTTCACTAGATAATACATACAGGATAGCAACTGAATTTGCACAGAAGGATTCGCAAGGCAAGACTTTCATAATAGTTAAGCAAGAGAATAGAGGGGTAAGTGCTGCACGTAACACAGGTATAGATTTGGCAAAGGGAAAGTATCTCTTCTTTCTTGATTCAGATGATTTGCTCGAACCTGACTGTCTAAGTGAGCTTTGCGAGGAAGCCGAACTGACAAATTCGGAGATTGTGATGTGCGGCTTCGATGAGGTTGGCGAGAATGGGACGGTCTTAACCCCTTTCGAACAGCATTATAGATTCCCTAATAAAGGTATAGATGGCACGAAACTGCTCAAGTTACTTCTAAAGAAATCAACAAAGATCTGGACCTCATCAGCAATATACTCATCGTCTCTAATCGAGCAATCTCGTCTAAGGTTTACAGAAGGAGCCAAATTCGGCGAAGACCAAGAATTTATATTCAAGGCAGTATTCAATGCACGCAGAACGTCCTGCTTGGAAAAGACACTTTCACACTACGTTATTAGAGAGCGTTCAACGATGAGAAGTAGGGGGCTTTCTCATTTTCACTATGTAGCTTCAATGCTTAGAGTCCATAACTATCTTGTTAAAAGCGGATCCAGTGAGGAAATTCTTTCTTTGATCAGGAAGAGCAAGATACCTGAAGCGTACATGGATGTATTCGCTCTGTTAGTGAGAGGTGGCAATAATATGGAAATGCTTGACATTCTTCATAGACACAAAGCGATTCGAAAACAGATTTCAAATACGAGCATAATGGTAGATTCATTAATGTGGCTTAAGTCAGTTCTCCTGCTGTACGCTCCAAAGATTATGTACTCTTATTGGCAGAAAACCAATCAGTGAACTGGGAGGGGTACTATGCTGGTTTACATAATTCTTGCCCACAAGAACATGAAACAAGTTGCTCGCTTGGTTAGGAGCATTGAACCGGACAGAAATATGATTCTGATTCATGTTGATCGCCGGGTAAAAGATGCTGAATACAACCTGATGAAATCTGATCTAAAAGAATACTCAAATGTGAGGTTCGTTCAAAGAAGAAAATGCAATTGGGGAAAGTTCGATCTAGTGGGTGCAACGCTGGATTCGATAAGAATCATAACAGAAGAAAGAGTGAGTTTCTCGTTTTGCAGTCTTCTGAGCGGGCAGGATTTCCCTATTAAGAGCACTAAACATATCGAGCAGTTTCTCAAAAAACACGCTGACAAGAACTTCATGAATTACTTCAGCCTACCGTGTGATTGTTGGCAGAATGGAGGCACAGATCGCTACAAAACCTATCACTTCAATCTCTTCTCAAACGCAAGAATAGACGAGCGCATATCAAGAATTATCAAGATCAGCCGAAGGATCCCCGCCGGTATACGCTTTTTTGGAGGTTCTCAATGGTGGACTCTTAACAAGGGCGCTGTGGAATATATAAATCTTGCAGTTTCTCATAGGCAAGAGTTCGTAGAATGGTTTCGGAATGTTTTCATACCAGATGAGATGTTCTTTCAGACTCTGCTAATGAATTCTGAGCTAAGCGAATCGATCGTAAACGACAATCTAAGATATATCGTTTGGCCAGGTCCAAAGGTTTTTGGAGAAGAAGATACTCGAACACTTCTTAATTCGGGAGAAAGCAAGCTTTTTGGCAGGAAATTTGATGAGAGTCTAAATAGCGGTGTTATGAGCATCATTGAGAGTCATATAAAGGATCATAATAGGGCAAGTACAGTCTTTGGGGGTTAGTCTAGTGATAATCATGCGTCTGAAGGGAGGACTAGGTAATCAGCTCTTTCAATACGGTTTTGGAAGAGCTCTTTCCATAATGAAATCTTCTCAATTGGTTTTTGACAAAACATGGTACTTTGTGAATGCCTTAACAAGAAGCGCCACACCACGAAGACTTGTCCTCAACAGTTTCAGGATAAGAGATTGTTCAATAAAATTAATGCCATTTAAGTACTGCCTAATGGAGAAGAGAAACCGTTCCGCAACATTACTTAGGAAGCACAAAATGATCTTCATCAACGAAGATGAATTGAAAAACACCGACGTTTGTTTTTGGCAAAACTGACAACATTTACTTTGACGGATATTGGCAACAGTACTCTCACTTGAAAAGGATAAGGAGTTTATTGGTTGAAGAGATTGTACCGAAAGTCAGTTTGCTAAGCGAAAATTGCGCAAGGCTAGTCAAAGAAACTGCAAATCCTGGGTCTGTTGCGGTTCATTTCAGAAGAGGCGATTATGCAACTGATGTTGGGACAAGAAACCACCACGGACTGTGCTCAATTGATTACTATCATTCAGCACTTGAATATCTAGCAAGGCGTATTACGATCAAAAGGCTTTTCGTCTTTTCGGATGACATTGAATGGGTCAAGGATAATTTCCTCTGCAGCTTGCCGATCACCTATATAGATGATTCATTAGCGTTTTCATGAAGGCGTTTAGTTCTGACTTCTTCTGCGCTTCTGAAAGACGGTTCACCAGCGCAGCCGTTCTGAAGAAACGAACCACCTTGTTTCGCTTGCAAGCTTCTAAACCGATTGCCTGAGCAAGCGATACTTTCCAGTACCAGCATTCCGTACAGAATTAAATTCTTCTTCTCGTCTACGAAAGATGCTTTCTTCAGTTCTTCTGGACTTAAGTCCTGAGGTAGTCGTATCTCTTCGAACGAGAAATCTTCGAATGTCTTCATGGCATAGAAGCCCGCCTGTTTTACCAGGCGGTTCTTCCTTGAGGTCTCACGGTTATCCAGAGCAATCTGTAGTATTTTCATAAGGTATTCCTGGTTGTTGTCCGCTTCTACCTCTTCAAGTACATCCACTATCTGTTCCTTCCAAGGCAAACTAGAGTCTCTAGAACAAGCCCACGCCTCGTGATTAATTTTCATCTTGTAGAGTCTTTCTGCTGGGAAATCACAAGTGTTCTTATCAATGAGTGAATGATGTGTTGGACAGAGTAGTATCGAATTGGCGTAGCTGTCCCTTTCCTCGAGAGTCAATCTACTTGATCCTCTAGGTCCGTCTTCGCTCCTCGCAACGATGTGAGCTTGCTCGCCAATCACGTGAAACTGATAACTCGTGGAACTATCCACAGTGAGTCTTTGTTTACAACTGGGAAAAGCGCACATTCCACCAGAACGACTCCAAAGCAGTTTAAGATCCTTCTCTGAAATTGACAAAATGACCTCCCGATAATTGGAATCAAGACTAACGCTTAATCAGTTTTCTCAAAGAACGCTTCGCCTTTGAGAGTGCTCTTGAAGCAAATGATTTTCTGTATAGCCTGTCATATTCCTGAAGCAAGGGTTTCATTTCGGTTCTAAATACTTCGAAATCGTCAGCTCTCAGAGCTTTTTCAAATGCAATGTGTGATTTCTCTCTTAGTTGCATCCGAAGAACTGTTATCTTCTTGTATCTCTCACTGATACCGGCGGTATTTGCCTCTACTCGCTTTGGAGGGTACCATTTGCCTTCCATTTCCAGCAAAGCAATTCTGTAGGCAAGCAAATCTCTACGGTGCCTGAAACCTGCCTCTTGAGATTTAACAACCACTCCTGGGTCAAGAACATCGAGCTTCAAAGCTCTTTCTTTGATGCCTTGATCAACAATCTTCTTAATGACTGGGTTACGTATGATGATGACATTCGTTCCGCCGGAATCAGTAACATATTCAGGCAGCCATGCATCACCAACTGAAACGTCGGCAGTTTCGCTCACTACATCATCGCAATAATCACAAGCTTTGTACTTGAAGAAACCATAGCCCCAATTATACCCATAGAAGTCGCTGGCTTTTTCCGTCAAGGTGACCATCTCACCGTTCTTCTCTCCGGAAATCCTTATCCCGTATTCACTAGCAAGGCCTGAGGGATATTTCCACCTGAAATCAATGGTACGTAGATCTTCAGGCTTGACACCTTTCTGCCAGGCAAGCATTTCCGAGAAGCACGATGATTTCAAGTGACCGCAAACCAGTCCCACAAAAAAAGTTACTCTGTCAGCGATTTCCTTATCACTAGTGCAAAGTAGACGCATCGCTTTGACGAAGCAAGGAATTCCAACAAAAGCATATTTCTTTCGATTCTTTCTCACTTCGTCAAGAACTTCAGAGAATTCAACTGGATAATATCTCGACTTCGCACCGTTTCTTACTTCTTCAAGATTGCTTGAAATACCATATTCAAAGAGAATTCCTTTCTTGCCTGAGGGCTTTACATGAATAACAGCATCGATTAGACGCTCTTCGAGCAACCTTGAAAGAATCCATGTAGCGAACCCTCCAGAACTGCCTAGTTTTCTAAAGTCATCTTCTATAACATGACCGGCATAGGTCTCCAGGTAAAAGCCAATGAATTCATTCCGTTTTATGTCCTCAAAACCACTGAAAAGCATTTCACCTAATTCCGATTCATTTCGTGACGTGAAGAAAGGGCAAACGTCGCTTACTGGAGAATTCAGTTGATCAAAGGAAGGCTTATACATTCCATAAGGATCAAGCTTATTCGTGCCTTTGACATCGCCTTCCGAAACACAAGCCCCACAGCCGATGCAATAACCGTTATCAATTACCTTTTCTTTCAAATCTCTGTAGGAGTGCATATTCATTCCATCACCTCTAGTCCTTCTTATTCTTTCCTCTTTCACAAAATGCAATCCAGACTTTCTTCAACACGGCTCCTATTGATTTTCCCTCAAGTATGATGAATACGATCAAACAAACTATCTGAATCAAAGCTCCTACTAAGCCAAAATAGACCATCATTAGAGAAGCTAAAACCAAGGAAATCTCTACTGTGAGTCTTACCCAATCAATAGATACCGAAAAGTATTTTCTTGTCTCAATCAGCCTGGCAATCCACATTATGAAAAATGCCATAGCAGTAGAAATCGAGGCTGCTTGAATTCCAATTAACGGAATCAAGAGGAGATTAGTACCTATATTTGCTGCCGCTCCGATACCAGATGTTCTGAAGGCCCCACCGGTCTTCTTTGCGGCAAGATAACCTACACCGAAGAACTGTGAAAACGAGTGGAATACGGTACCTAATATCAGAAAAGGAACAAACCTCCAGGCCTCCTGAAAGCCTTCTCCTGTCATTAATATAACAAACGGCCGAAGTGCTAATGAGAAGGCGATGGTTCCTAGAAACATAAGAGTAGAAAGTGCTCTAAAGACGTTCGAATAGAATTGCTTTCTATCAGGGCTATTGAACTGATCTATCGACGATATTTGCCATGCCTGATAAAATACGCCATTCAGTACTGACAGGAGCATAGGAAACTTGTGTGCAACTGCGTAGATCCCGGTAGAAGAAAACCCTAAGAAAAAAGCCAACATATATCTGTCCGAAGCGCTCATTATCCACCATGCAAGTGCATTGGGAACTAGAGGGAGGGAATATTTTATCATCACCTTGATCTGTGCTACCTTGAAGGCAGAGGGTGCAATGTATTTTCCTACAGATCCGAAGAGGAAAAGAACTGCTGTAGAAATTGTTACAGCTATTATTTGAGAGCTCAAATAACCAATTACTCCCATCTTGAGAACTGCTACTAGAACAATGCCTGTTGAAGCGAATACTGCAGTATGAATAATATCGCTTACCGCAAATAGTCTTAGCCTCTGTTCAGCACGAATGAGGACCTTTGTTATTCCGTGAATTATGTCAATCAAGAACAACGCCAGGAAAGCAACGAGAAGTTGGCCTGAGACGCCAAAGTGAATAAAAACCGGTATGAAGCAAAGAAGGCATAAGAATCCGGCGGTTCCCACGGTTAGTGCTGAAGTGAAGATTGCTTGCTTCTCTTCCAGACTTCCTTTGTCGAGAGTGAAACGGAATACCGCTTCGACAATATTCAGGGTTAATAAAGGGAGTAATAGAGAGATCGAGGTCGTTATTATATCGATCTTGCCGTAGTCAGCCTGTGTCAGGACTCGAGTGAAAACTGGCAGCATGAAGAAAGAGATTGCCTTCGATCCAAAGGTTCCAATTGCAAATATGGCTGTGTTTTTACCAAGAGATCTGTAAGGACTAGAACTCATCTATAAGATTTTTTCCTTGAGTTTGTTAGCTATGTCTTCGATCTGATCCATTGCAAGCTTCTTGTTCTCTTCAACTGCAGGCTTTATCCTGGAGACAAGGAAATCATAATTGCTAAGAACATAATCAACCTTGTCCATGACTAGGTCGACAATCTTTCCTGACTCCCACAGATCGTCTCCTCTAGCTTCAATGATGAGATCCTTCATGCCCAGACCCTCTCCAATAACGCCTTTGTACTTCACACTGTAAGAAAGTGAAATCGCAGGCTTTCCCATTTGAAAAGTAGAAACGGCTGCGTGCATACGTCCAGTTATCGTGAAGAGTCCGTTTCCAAGAATTTGCCTTGCTTCTATGGGGAGCATTGCGTCGTAAATAGGAATGACATGTTCTTTCTGTTTGCTTGTTAGATTTTGTTCAATCTCTCTTATAACATTCCGATCGTCTGCTCCTTTAGGTTTTAGAACGTGACACAAAAGTACTATCTTCTTTGCTTTCAAAGTTTCATTTTCAACAAGAGAGTTCAGTATTGCAGTCCAAGTATTGAAGTATTCACCTGCCGATGAGCAGTATTGTCCAACGATACCTGAAGGAACCAACGTAATGTATTCACCTTCACTGATTGAATACTTGCCAAGAATAGTTGATTTAATCTTATTCTCATTCTGCCTAGGCAGATCCAGCCAAGCAAGGTCTCTTGATTCCTTCACGTTACTCAATTTCAGATCCCTTATTAGATAATCAAAAGTAAGCGGATCACGCGAATATATATGGCAATTCCGTAAGTATCGCTTTGCAAGTGGAACTCTCCACGAGTGGAAAGGACCGATTGTTTGACCCAACAAAAATGTGTTAACTGACTTTGAAAGACTCATGAGTCGATAGAGTTCAATTGCTATCCGATTGCCTGCATAGTATTCAGAGAGGTCGTCTCCTCCCAGTATTAGGATGGAGTCAACATTGCTTTCCCTGTACTTAATCGTCTCACTTTTTATTTGCCTATACAAATTGACCGCTTTTACAGCCTTGTTTCCCTTAGAGGGCTCCCTCTTTGAAATACCATCGATTCTCAATGGAGAGATGGCAGTAGCCAACTCCACTCTCTTTAGGTCATTCTCTGTTGAGAAATCACAGTAATACTCGCTACTCGAATTGAGCAGAGATTCAAGATAGAAAATGATGTTTTCAGCCATCATTGCAGATCCATAATTGAGAGTATTAGGGATGTGTCGAATCACTATCTTCAAGAGCTCATCTCCTTCGATCAGGCATACTATTCCTGTCATGTGTCTTAATTAGCAATTCACGAATGACAACAGAAAGCCACTTTTCACCATAATTCCAATAACTAACAGATAATCATCAGATAGAATATCGAAACAAACACATTCGAACAGTAAAAGTGAATTCGAAAGTTAAGATCTGAACAAAACGAATGTAACTGTAATGCAATCAATAATCTCTCAACTGGTTTGATACAATACTACTGACCTGTTGCACACAAATCAGCAAAATGAACAGAAGAGAACTTCTCTTTAAAATTATACACTATTACATTGTCTTGTTTAAGTCTTTCGTTGGTTGGTAACCACTCGCTAATACATTACTGGTTTCAAACAAAGAAAAACGGCAGGAGGTTGTTCCTTTCTTCCTGCTTCAGGGTGTGTGAGTAGTACAGTTCCAAGTTGTTAGTTGCAAGAAACAAACTTTGCATGTCAGAGGTCTAGCGCCCTCCTAAAAAAGCCAAAGAGCTGATCCGAGATTCAAGCTGGAACAATGGCTAGTTGCCTGTCACCCGTTCTCCGGAAAGAGTTGATGCACGCTTAAAAACGAAGATCCGCTGAACGCTGGGAAGAGCAGTTGTCAGCTCACCGATAAGATCGAGATAAGCCGAAAAGGATCATTTCGAGAGTTCGCTACGCTCATGAGAATACCGAGATTCTGACCAGGAACTTCGTCAGAATGACGAAAAGGAAAAAAGCGTCATCCCGTAATGACCCTATACGGGATCTCGATCTTCATAACCTGCTTGCTAAGAAATTCTGCACGTTGATCGCTGTGAGATGCAGTTGTCCGTTAACCTCTTCGCGGGCGAACAGCCGTTCGCCCCTACAAGAAGAATATGATTCTGAATTGATCACAGATCAAGAAGATCGGCTACGAGCTCTTCTTCTTTTTCTAGCAAAACCCGCTCTTATCAACCCGGTTTTTTTAACCCGTTTTTTGTAACCCGATCTTCCTAACCCGCACTTTGTAACCCGTTCCTACACTCCGCTCTTTCCCCGCGAAGCGGGCACTGCGACCTGGCATGATCTTCGCCAGCCTTGCGTCCCGGCTCGGTCTTTGCCGGCATTGCGACCGCCGATGCTTCTCGGCGCCGTGCCTCTAGTATCTTATGATAGAATTCACTTCAGTCTCTCTCTCTCCTCTTCTCGTGTTTTTAACGAAGAACGAAGAACCTGGACACGAAGTGTCGGAACGAAGAACCCTCTTTCCAAGAACAGTTCCTAACGATCTTGCCAGACGCTAGACCCCACAACCCTAGACCCGGCTCTTACGCCGAAGGCAGCATCACTTCTGCTACTGACCCGGAAGGCAATGGTGTGTGTACTTAACGTTTACTTGTCCGAGTAGATTGTTTGTGATGCTTATGGCTGACGGCAAAGGAAAAGGGGCGCATGCGCTATAATATAGCCATTGAAAAAGCTTTCCATTCATCTAGCTATCCAGAAAGCCGCAGATGGTGTACTAAAATCTAGATAATGAAAGGGGGCATTTTACGATCCTGATAGTCTTTAATAGCTCATTATAAAGGGGAGGTGTATCATGAAAACCAGACTACTGAAATATGTATTTTTTTCTTTCCTTCTTCCGATACTTTTTCTCTCAGCGTGTGTTAAGCCCAATCCTCAAGTGGTGAGGATAGCATTTGAAGAGCTCCAGGAGGGTGCATTCTACAACGGTAGCTTGATGTTTAATCCTTCGGATCCTTCTTATTCACACCTTGATAAGGGAACCTTGATCGCTTTTCAGGATATTACCTACGGTTGGGAAGACAGGGGAGATGACCTTTATATTCCCATAATCGTAAACAAGAAGTTTGGATATTTGTATATCCGCGATGTTAGTCAGGAGCATATTGAATACGAGTATCTTGTTTATGGTGCCGATGGAACAATTATCGAAAGAGAGGATTCAGTCTATTTAAATATGGGGGAAGGCGAAGCCAGTTTTTCAAGCGCTTCCGAAGATTCCGGATTCAGTGGTGTTTCTTATCATACTGGAGTTAACGCCACCCACCCGGTAATAGCGAACTCATGTCTTCTGTCGTTCATTCATGAGGTCCCAGAAGCAGTCTCTGAAGAGGAGACATCATCTAAACAAGAGTTCCGAAGAGTTGTGTTTAGAATTCAGCAACCAGGAATGACGCAAACTTCTCGCTATCCTAAAGGAGTTCTGGCAATAAGCACTTCGAGTCCGAAGTCACATGTGGTTAACTCATCTTTCTATCACAGAATAACAAATGGAGAGACAGATGCGGAAGATGAAATGGTGTTTCTTAAGACAGACAATCTTCCAGAATTCTGGCCAGGAGATTTCGTTCTCGATGGAAAATACGGAGTTGTGAAAATGGTCGAATCTGTTGACGATTCAGATCCCTCTCGAATCGTCTTGAACACAGTAGAGACTGCTCTTGAAGATGCTCTGGGAACAGTCATAATTGAAATTGAAGGAGATCTAGCGGAGATTTTGACGAAGTATTCTGATCCAGCCGATTTAATTGATCCCCAAAGCATTCGTGCTGAGATGCTAAAGAAAGAATGGGATGTTGAAATAGTTGACGATGAAGAAATTTCTGCGAAGATCAAAAATACTTTCAAGCTCTACGTTGACGTATCAATATCGTTTCATGACAGTGTGGACAAATTCAGCTCGTCAGGAAGAATATCGTTCCCCATGAGTCTAGCCTCTCTGCTCAGTATAGACGGAATAGTAGGTTTTGAAAATGATGACTCATACAAGCTCGCGGAACCTTCTATTGAGTTCAGCCTTTCTGGAATCCCTATAAAAGTGAGCGTCCCTCTATATTTCTTCTATGATGTGGCTGCGACTCTTGCTGAGCTCGAGTTTGAATTTGGACCTGAACTGACATTGGAACTTGGTTTTAACTACGATGTTGGGGCAGAAGTTGAATACAAGTACAAAATAATACCAGTGGGAGTTCATAGTTGGGGTAATGCGTCTGGCATATTCAGCCATTCTGAAGGCATCGATCTTGACTATAAATATGACACATCTCCGAATCTGACAAGCGAGGTTGGGTTCAAGGCCTATCCTGGAGTGACAATCGCATGTGTTCTTCGACCAGAGATGGAGATTCCTTTCGCCCTGCGTGGTAGTCTCGAAAACAACATACTTGACCTTGATCTTCTTGTTGAGGGACATATGGAGATGAAGCTGGATGTGAAGTTCTATGATCATACATGGAAGTTTGGCAGAGTCTTTAAACACACAAGGCAGTTATACGAGAAAGAACTGTAACACGATACCGTGGTTGTATGCTGTTCAATCTAGAATAGGCTAAAGAGAAGTCTATAGGAGCAAGCGGTTCATAAGTCATGAGTGCGTTGTCTTGCCGGATCTTCTTTTGAAAGTTGTGTGGGAGTGCGCCCCGGGATTCAAGTTTAGAGGTGTTGGACCGGTTACTGACTTTTTTGTTCACAATGCTATCAAGACGCGCTACAAGAGGATAAGGCAGGCATGCCACACGCTTAAACGGCCTTTATCGAATTCTGTTGCTATGAGAATTGTTTCGGAAAATAACGTCATGGCAACAGACAATCTTGCCAGGAAGTTTCTTTAGAGAACTACTCTTGGAGGAAGCGTCTACAACTCTCTTCAAGGTTCTCCACATAGAAGGCACGCCATCTCAACGTATACAGTTTGACTTAGCCTGAATGAAATACAGCAGAGTAATCGAACTCTTCGGGCGAACAGCCGTTCGCCCCTACAAAAGAATTCCAGAATCGTGTGACTGAGTCAGCCCAGCGCGGCAGAGCTCTTCGCTTTGTTCCTGGCGCGAAAGCACCAGCATCACTTCCTGAGATACCCCTTCTTCTAGCAAAACCCGCTCTTATCAACCCGGTTTTCTTAACCCGTTCTTTGTAACCCGATCTTCCTAACCCGCTCTTTTACCCCGATCCTTTGTTTCCCCGCGGAGCGGGCATTGCGTCCTGGCATGATCTTCGCCAGCCTTGCGTCCCGGCACGATCTTTGCCGGCATTGCGACCTGGGCCGTTCTTGCCCAGCCTTGCGTCTAGTGTTTTATGGCATCACTTCTTGAAAGTTCCTTCGCTAGCCTTGCTCAACCGTTCCGGCAGCTGTGATAGAATCTCATTGAGGTGATACTATGCAAGATCTAGAAAACGTTATACAATCATTGCGTGAAGACCTTCCCGAACTAAAAGAGCGTTTTTCTGTTTCAAAGATAGGGGTTTTTGGTTCGTATGTGAAAGGAAATCAGCGCGATGACAGCGACATAGATATCTACATAGAGTTTGACAGGGTACCTGGTTTAGAATTCATGGACCTCACAGAGCAGCTTGAACGCATCGTACGAAAGAAGGTTGATTTACTAACTCCTTCCGGGTTAAAAAGCATACGAAACGCTCGAATTAGGCACGATATCGAGCAGTCAATTAGATATGTCTAAAAGAGAAATCCGTGAGATCCTTGAAGATATTATCGATAGCATAGAACGAATCAAAGCCTATGTAGAGAATATGTCATATGATGAATTCATGACTGATTTGAAGACACAGGATGCAGTTATCAGAAACATTGAGCTAATAGGAGAAGCTGCAAAACAACTCCCAAATAACTTCACAATAGCACACAGCGACATTCCTTGGAGGGCAATAGCTGGTACAAGAGACCGACTGATTCATCACTACTCAGGTGTCAACTTTGACATAGTGTGGGCCGTCATTGTTAATGACTTACCTTCTCTTAGAGCGACGTTGGGTGAAATACTTCAAAGTGAGAAGAATTCAAACAAATAGCAATCTTGATATTCTCCTTTCCAGAGTCAATGCGATAGCCGACCAAATGGCCAAAAATGGTCTAAACCAAAAGAGCCAGCCTTCGAAAGGGCAGCTGCACATTGCAGTGACCCACTTTTCGCTGGATGCCGAAAGAACCGCTGTACGCTGGGAAGGACAGTTCCAAGTGCCATGTTGCAAGTTGCAAGTCCACAAATGAAATTTGGGGCTGACCGGCTGCTAAGGTCTGTCCATTTTTCGCTACATAAATGACAGTCATCCCGATGTGAAACTGATCGGGATCTAGCTTTTAAATACCGCCGAACGCTTAGGAGACACTCTGTGCGGTGATAAAAACCACGTTGACCGTCAACGGTCCTCCGTCCTCCTAGAAGAACATCGTTTGCACGTTACAAGCCGCATGACCCAAAGAGAGTTGCGCAGTTTCTTTTTTCGAAATGTCCTGCCTTCCATATTATGAAGGCGTCCTTTGAAAAGTTCTTTTCTATCTGAATGAGAGTTTTAATCCTCCCTTTAAGGAGGATGGGCCGCGAAGTGGCAGAGGGAGTGAGTCTCGGAAGACTAGAACTCGTTCGCACAATCGTATATTAGATAAGGCAAATTCACTGAATAAACTACCATCGTCTTATCAGAAAGGAACGCTTGTTCAATTCTTGGCAAGCCATACAATTGTAATGCCCTTCAGAACAGGTAAGAGATGGCGCGATGTGAGTGCAGAATGGCCTTTGAAGATTTGATTGGTTTTTGTTAGACTAATAGTGATTCTTGTTCGTTCTTTGACTTGCAAAAACCATCTACAAGCCATCATTTGTGTCTTCAATTCAAGTGCAACGCTTCAAAAGTCTTTGATGGATAAATAATTCGTAAGCATAATCTATCATTGTCGAGCTTTCTGTAGAAACAATCAGTTAATCCTTTCAGTCTTCGTCTCTTTGGACATCAAGTGAGTTAATCCACATTTTTCATGCATAGATTTAGGAATTACATGCGTTATAATCATTATAATGATTATATTGACTGGTGATGAATTTGAAGGAAAGCGACAGGATTGATTTCTTCCTTGACGAACCATTGCATTCGCAGCTGACCACGATAATCAAGAATGATATTCTTACTGATAGATGGCAGCCCGGCGAAAAGATACCGAATCAACAGGAGCTTTGCAAGATGTTCGATGTCAGTCTCGCTGTAGTCCGGCAGGCAGTTGAGAAACTGGTGTCTGAAGGCTTTCTTCGTAAGAGACAGGGCAAGGGGACTTTTGTTGTGGATCCAAGGATAAGGCAGGGTCCCAGAAAACTGACCAGCCTGTCGCAAGAGCTGAGCGCACGTGGTTCAAAAGTGGGAGCTGAAGTCCTTACTACAACGATCGAAACTCCGGGGGCAAGATTGGCAAGAATCTTCGGTCTGTCTGAAAAGGACAGGATTATGAGAATCAAGAGACTGAGGCTTATGGACAATAGTCCACTCGGCATTCAGACCTTTTTCTGCCCAGAGAGAATCTTTCCGGAAATGTTATCGCATGACTTGACTCAATCATTATACGACCTTATGGAACACGTCTACGGAATCAAGATAGTTGCTGCGGACGAGACGTATACTTCGATAATATTGGGAGAGTCCGAGTGCAAGTTTCTCAAAGTCGATTTTCCGCATGCCGGGTTCTACGTCGAACGTGTGTCAAGAGGCGTCGATGGAAACGCGGTTGAATATACTGAATCCTTTATACGAGGAGACAGATACTCGGTGCAGATTCATCTGAGGAGATGATTATTTGAAGCGACTTGTGCTGGACATCGGAGGAACAAACACAAGGATCTGTCTCGTCGACGAAACCCAATCAATAATACTCAAGGATCGTGTGACCTTTACAGGAGATGCTGAAGCGTTTTCGAAGTGTCTCAAGGAGAACTGCATTCGAATCTTACGCTCTGAGGATACAGATGATTTCGTTGGGCTTTCGGTTGCGGGAGCGTACCTGAATCGAGAAAGAAGACTCTGGATTCCCAACCTTTTCGGCAGCACTCTTGTTAGTCCATTCGATTTGCTCGCGATAGACAACGATTCCCTTTTTGTTACCAATGATAGGATCTCGGGATCGATTGGCGAAATGTTCGTAGGAGCGGCAAAGGGATGTAGAGATTTTCTCTACATCTCCATCGGTACAGGAGTAGGAATAGGAATAGTCTCTGACGGTCGTGTGGTCAGTGGTAGTAACGGCTTCGCCGGCTCGGTGGGATGGCTCAGATTCAACGAAGAGAGGATCGAAGATCTTGTAGGAGGTATCGGAGTGTCTTCCAGTTACGAGAAACTCACTGGAATGAGACTTTCTGCAGCAGAGATATTTGATTTGGCTGAATCCGGGTCTTCTGAAGCTGCCGAAGTAGTTGCTGTTACAGCTTATTATCTTGGTAAGCTTATAGCTTGTTTCACAAATAGTACAAATCCCGAACTGATTGTCCTTTCCGGCAGCGTCGGGAGTCGATGGAAGCTTCTCAAAGACCGTGCGATGGAAGTAATCTACAAGGAGACAAGCCCGATGATTACCATCCCGGAGGTGCGCCTCAGTTCGCTGGGAGAAGACGCTCAGATTCTTGGAACAAGTATTCTAATGCAGCACAAAATATCTATTTAGGAGGTATGTCGATGGCGATTTCTGCTTATCTATCCGAGGTAAGAAAGCTGGTTGACAGAATCGAAACAGAGCAGGTGAAGGAAATCAGAAATACTGCCGAGATAATGGCTAATTCAATCTTGAAAGGAGGGTTCGTTCATTTCTTTGGTAGCGGTCATTCAGTCATTCCTGTTATGGATGCCTTTCCAAGGTACGGCAGTTTTCTTGGGCTCAATGCCTTGATGGAGCCAAGACTAATGTGGGGGAGTATTACCGGCCCTTCCAGCGCCCCCGGATTGTTGTTGATAGAACGTAAAGAGGATTTTGTGGTTGATGGCTTCTTGCGTTATCAGCCGCTGAAGAAAGAGGATGTGCTTGTTGTTTACTCACATGGAGGAGTAAACGCGGCTCCAGTCGAAGCCGCACTATACGGAAAGCAAAAGGGAGCAAGGGTCATTGCAGTGACTTCTAGGTCAAATCAACAGGTTGCTAAGGCCACACATTCCTCTGGAAAGAAGCTGATAGACATTGCGGATATTCTTATTGATAATTGTGTACCTCCGGAAGATGCTGTTGTCGAGCTTAAGGGTGTCAGAGCGAAAGTAGGTGCGATCTCGACAGTCGCTACAGTAGTGATCACTATGTGTATGATCTCTGAGACTGCGGAGATACTAAACGAGAAAGGCTTTGATCTCAAGATTTTTGTGTCTCCTAATGTCGAAGGCTACGGAGTCAGTCACAATCTTGAGATTTTCGATGAACATAACAAAAGGATTTCTGCTCATTCACTGAAATAGCGTCAGGTTAATGACTTGCTTTGCAGCAAGTATACCTGCAAAAGGAGGAGAGAGTATGAAAGAGAAAGCGATTCTAATTTTGCTCGTTCTGTTCGCTTCTGCGTTTCTGTTCTCGCAAACTACGCTTGTGTTTCAGACTCACTGGTCAGATTTTCGAGTAAACGGGATATACGATCGAGATGGAAATCTTCTTTATCCCGGTCTTAAGCATTATCTAGAGGAGTATGAAGCGGCAAATCCAGGGGTGAAGATCGAGATTAGAGAGGTTCCGTTTGGAAACTACCTTCAGCAGATTCTTGTGGGGCATATGGCAGGTAGAGGAGCCGACATCTACAACCTTTACTCACTCTGGGGGGTACAGTTGGTAGAGTCGGATGTTCTCGCCCGGCCACCAGAACAAATTATCTCGAAGGTTAAATCTGACTTCTCATCGACTTCTGTTCAGGGAGCCACAATCAACGATGTAGTTATGGGAATTCCAGCAGAGGTTAACACCTACGCTCTCATCTATAACAAGAAGTTATTCGAAGAAGCTGGGATTGAAAGAGCTCCTGTAACTTGGGATGAGCTGGTCGAGTTTGGAAAGCTACTGACCAAGAAGGATTCGAGAGGGATAATAACTCAATATGGGTTCGCCTTTCCTATGTTAGAGGAAAGCTCAGTCAGCGACATTGTGCATCCCTATTTCGCTCTCTTATATAGCGCGGGAGGAAAACCCTTCAACAGCGACTTAACCAAATCACTTCTGGATAGCCCAGAGGCAATTCGCGCAATGGAAGCCATTGTAGAGCTATTTGAAGAGGGAGTTACGGACACTGCTGGAGGTCTTTTCGACTTCACTCAGAAAAATGTAGCAATGGTCATTAAGGCCCCGTGGTACGTTTCTTATTTGAAGGAAGCCTTTGGCGACGAATACGAAGATATTGTGGGGATCGCGCCAATTCCATATATTGACACTCCCGCAACTTCTGCCTATACGTTCTTCTACTCAGTACACAGCGGATCCGGGAATCAGGAAGAGGCGTGGAAATTCCTCGAATGGTTTGCGCTCCAGTACAAAGAAGCCCCGGAAATAACGCGGGCCGGTGAGCTGGGAGCTCAGGTGATAGGCGTAATACCACCAAACAAAAAGGATCTAGAATACTTCAAGGCAGAGCTTGTAGATCTTCAGGAATACGTGTCTCTACTGGACTTTGCCACTTCGGAGCCCAATATCTCTCAAGGCGACCAGATAAAGAAGACGATAATGGATGAGATCGTTGCGGCCATGAATTACATGAAGAGCCCAGAACAGGCAATGAAGGATGCTGCTTCAAAGATAAACTCCATTCTACAGTCTGTCAACTGACCACAATCCAGAGGCGGGCAACATGCCTGCCTCTGTTTCTTAATGACTTATAGGGAGGTGCGCTAGTGACACGAAAGGGTAAGGAAAATCTAACAGCCTATCTCTTTCTGAGTCCGATTCTTCTTTTCTTCGCTGTATTCTTCTGTTTTGCTGTTGGGTTCTCGGTACTTATCTCCTTCAAGAACTGGAACATGCTTGACTCGCCAATTAGTGCACCTTTTGTTGGTCTTGGCAACTACGTGAGCCTGTTCACAGATCCGCTGTTCAGAGCAGGGCTCTTGAATACGATTGTCTTTGCACTTGTGGTTACATTTGCAAGTATCACACTAGCTCTTCTTGTAGCATTGGCCCTTTATAAGCTAAAAGGATCGGCAGTGTGGAGGTTCATCTTCTTTGCTCCGATGATAACTCCAGCAGTCGCCGTGGGTAAGATCTGGTCCTACTTATACAATCCAAGCTATGGAGTCGTTAATCATGTGCTTGGGTGGTTCAATATACCGGCTAGAGCCTGGCTTTCAGATCCGAATCTAGCGCTTTTCTCAATCATGATAGTGGCAATTTGGAGCGGGCTGGGAGTACCGATGCTAATCTTCACTGCCGGTCTTGATTCGATTCCGACTTCATATTACGATGCAGCCAGAATCGACGGCTCCTCGAAGATTCGAACGTTCTTTTCTATAACTCTTCCGCTACTTAAGCCGACCACGTTGTTTCTTCTTGTTACTGGGATGATTAACGCATGGCAGACATTCGATCTGATATACATTATGGGCGGTGCAGCACCCGCAAGCAGTACACAGCTAGTATCGACCTTCATGTACAACACTGCATTCTCATATATGCAAATGGGGAAAGCACTTGCCGCTTCAGTGATTCTGTTTGTTATTTCCCTCATTACGACGTTGTTAGCACTTAGATCGTTCAGGACGGGTGGAATGGAGAGTTACTATGCGTAAACGAACTACAAAGCGAATTAGATCGATAATCAAATACGTCATAATATCATTGATCGGGTTTATTATGGTTTACCCGTTTATCTGGCTCTTGTCTTCGTCACTCATGACCGTTCGGGAGTTTGTGTCAGTTCCGCCGAAATTGGTTCCCGAGGCTCCACAGTGGGGAAATTACTCCGCCGTTCTTCAGAGAGTACCTTTCCTCAAGTACTTACTAAACAGTTTGATAGTGGCAACCAGCATCTCTATTCTAGTCGCTTTTACAAGCGCGCTGGGCGGATATGCCTTTGCAAAAATGGATTTCACGGGAAAGAAACCACTCTTTCGGTTCATCCTAGCCACTATGATGTTTCCGAATTTCCTCTTTCTTATTCCCAACTTCTTCCTGTTGACGAAGATTGGTTGGGTTGATACTTATCTGGCTTTAATAATGCCCTTTGCTGTCAGTGGATATGGGATATTCCTTCTTAGGCAGTTTATCATCAACATACCGTCGGAGCTTATTGAGAGCGCTAGAATTGATGGAGCATCACAGCTAAGGATATTTATGCAGATAATCGTACCACTTTCGTTACCGGCAATGGCAACGCTAGTGCTTCTTACATTTGTCGCTCAGTGGAACAATTTCCTCTGGCCAATGATCATTACCTCGTTCACCCCGTCGCTAACAACAATACCGGTTGGAATTGCCAAGCTGAATCTTTCATTCGGAAGTTTGGCAAACCAGCACCTCGTGCTTGCCGGAATGGTGATTCAGATACTGCCCGTCATTCTCCTCTTCGTTTTCCTGCAAAGATATTACGTCAAGGGTATTGTAATGACTGGTTTTGGAGGCATCTAGAAAAACCGCCTAACATTACCAGTAGCAACAAGTTTCAGCACCGACCGGAAGTAGTTGACGATTGGCTATCGTTTTTTATGTAGCTCGGCAAAATACAGGCATGTACTTCTCGAAGTCAGTATTCTCAAGCTGTTTTGTGCTCGGCCCTCACATTCCTTGTTCACGCTCTTCAAAAAGAGTACTTGATAGTCCTTCTTTTAAACAAGGGCCCTTTCGGGCCCTTGCCTCTATAATGGGTTGGGGTTTTATTTCTTGCAGCTGTGCTGCTTTTTAGAATCCTCTGCCGAGTCCCGGTCCCTTTTCGCCAGAGGCGCCGTGCCTGTAGCCCGTTCCGTCCTGGGCATTCTTTAGTTCTCTTACACCGTCATTCGGGCAGTTGTCATTTATTCCGTCGCCGTCTGCATCTACGAAGTTCTCACAGGTTGTAGGATCCTGAACTCTCTGCATCGCCTTCGTTCCGTAGCCTACTGCCAATGTCATTCCACCGATTAGAAGAACGGTTATTGCAATTAGTACTATCTTTTTCATCTCTTACACCTCCATATGATTTTTGGTACATTCTCAGTCTACGGCCCATTTCTTAGAGCCCGCTTAGCATCCGCTTAGAGATTGCTTAGAAAACGGAACAGTGTTACGGGTAGCAGATTTGCTGTTGGAAGCGCGAGCTGTTGCAAGCTGAAGGACCAAAAGAGAGTTGGCAGCTCTCTTGATAACCCAGCTGCGATAGCCCGCTCCTGGAAACCGAATTTCGCAACCCGTTCCTACACGCGGCTCTTCCCAGCGAAGCAGAAACAGCCTCACAGGAAATGTGACTTACATCAAAAAGTGGTGCTGGTGAAGGCAAAGCCTTCCCTGCCGGGGGGCAGTCTTCGGTTGACATTCTTACGCTAACCAAACAATTCTCTTAAACAATTGAAGCCTTCTAAATATAAGGAACAACTTGATTTAGTTCTAGAAGGTAAGTCCAGTCGACGGATCACGCGCAAGCATGTTATGTATCTATTTACTGAATTGGAAATCCGAACGACAGTTCGCACAGTAAGAACATTGAAGGAGTTTCTTTCTGGGACCAAACATGATAAGCACGGTTGAGATGAAGTTACATTCTTTTGTTACAAATTCAGAAGAGGTTTGCCAGACGTATTAGAACTGATATAATGGGTAACGGTAAACATCGGGCGTTTGATGATAGTTTTTTGGTCGAATTCTATGGGGGTAAAAGGGTATGAGATTAATGCCAAGCCGAAACTGGCAGCTTAAAAACCTGAAGCTTTCTTTGCTTGTCTTAGCAATTGGTATGGTGATTGCAAGCGTCTATACCAGTTACTGTGTGTTAACAAAAGGCGTAATACTTCTAGCAAATCCCAGATTGTGGGTAGTCGTGATTGAAGTATATGCCTTCACTGCTCTTAGCGCGATCTACTACGCAATACTTTGCAAAGCCTACAGAAAACGCAAAAGAACCGATTGGTAGCAAACAGCCGTTGTTGGTCCTTCGTTGTTAGTTGTTCGCAAGAACATTTACATCACAGAATACATACTCCTTGAAGGGGCTGTCATCTCATGGGGACAGCGCTGAAAAGCCTGCCTGAAGTGCTTCTGTTCAGGGCCTTCGCACGGGATCTCGCAAACAAGATCCGCTGCATGCTTAAGAGCATGAACCCGCTGATCGCTGGGAAGAACAGTTCCAAGTGCCGTGTTGCAAGTTGCAAGTCCACAAATGAAATTGGGGGCTGACCGGCTCCTTAAGAACCGATGTACGCTTAAGAGCATCAACCCGCCGAACGCTGCTAAACAGAGACACCATTTCAACTCTCCTTCTGTCATCCCGATGTGAAACTGATCGGGATCTAGCATCAAGGAACCGCTGTACGCTTAAGAAACAGGACCCGCTTTTCGCTGCACGTTGATCGCTGTGAGATGCAGTTCTCTGTTAACCTCTTCGGGCGAACAGCCGTTCGCCCCTACAAGAATTCCATGATTCTGAATCGGATCACAGATGAAGAAGATCGGTAAGCGGCTCTTCGCTTTGTTCCTGGCGCGAAAGCGCCAGCATCGCTTCCTGCCTGAGTTGGTCTCGCCTCCTGCCAAAGGCAGCATTGCGTCTTGTATCTTATAATAGAATTCTCTTCAGTCTCGCCCTCTCTCCTCTTCTCGTGTTTTTAACGAAGAACGAAGAACCTGGAGACGAAGTGTCGGAACGAAAATTCGCCATTTGCCAGTCGCTGATCGCTGTGAGATGCAGTTTCTCCGTTAACCTCTTCGGGCGAACAGCCGTTCGCCCCTACAAAAGAATTCCAGAATCGTGTGACTGAGTCAGCCCAGCGCGGCAGAGCTCTTCGCTTTGTTCCTGGCGCGAAAGCGCCAGCATCACTTCCCGACGAAGTCGGCCTCACTTCCCCGGATGTTCCTCCGGGCATCACTTCCTGGGATGTTCTTCCCAGCATCACTTCTTCAAAGGTTCTTAGGTGCCTTGCGTCCTGGCATGATCTTCGCCAGCCTTGCGTCCACTGATGCTCTTCAGTGCCTTGCGTCCCGGCACGATCTTTGCCGGCATTGCGACCTGGGCCGTTCTTGCCCAGGATTGCGTCTTGTGTTTTATAGCATCACTTCTGCAAAGGTTTATCGCTCCATCCCACCTATCAGTCACTGATTTCGTGATAGAATAACCGATGAAAGGAGCGATCTGTTGTGAAAAAGACTTTGACAGGTGAAGAAGTAAGGAGTTTGTCGTGTAACGTAAGAGTGAGTGGAATTTATGCAAAGCGAGTAGTTGAGGCACTTAAGAAGCCTGCTTCTTCCGATTCATTAGAGAAGAACAGAGCCGCCTCGGATCTTGTAAGAAAACTGCGAAAATAATGGGCTCCGGAAAGCTTCATATAAATGATTTTCAAGAAAACCTTCAACTTGTAAGGTTCTCCACTGCATATAGGATTGACTCGTTTTCATGTGGGATCGAAGAGTACAATACTTTTCTTACTGAGTTTGCGCAAGACTATGAAAGCAGAATGATTTGTGCGACTCACTTACTCGTGAACAGAAGTAATGCTGACATAGTTGCCTACATGACATTATTGATGGCTTCCATAACCATATCTGAAGATGAAAAAGAGGATGCTGAGATTGGAGATATCTTGTTCAACTCAATACCATCGATGAAAATAGGCAAGCTTGCTGTCTCGCTTGATTACAGGAAAAAATATTCGGGAATAGGTTCCTTGATGATTCAGATTGCAAGAGGCATAGCAAATGATGCTTTCAGTGGCGGAGTTGCCACACGTTTCATTATAATTGACGCCGACATTGGAAACGACCCTGAACTGGTAACTTTCTACTCCAAAAATGGGTTCAAGAGAAATGAAAGATACTCAGGTAAGAAAAACAAGCGAACACTGAGTATGCGGCTTGATATTCTTCTAGATTAGTAAGACCATCAGAGTTTTGATTAGGACTCCTTTCATCTTGTTGCAGAAAACACAATGCCTTTTCTACTACTACTTCACTCGATCTTCTTAACCTGGTTCTTATAACCTGCTCTCTGTGTTTCTTTCAGAGGATAGCGAACCAAATACGACCAACGACTACAGTTAGTCCTTTCTGGGAGATTCGCTCTAGACAGCTTTTCCGATGAACGTCTTATATCCGCAATTTATAGCTGTCGGAGCTGTCCGGAATGTGACGGTCTTGTCTGCCAGGTCGGAGCACTGAAGAACGTACGAGGAACGAGTAAAAAAGTCTTGCACTACAGCATGGAACTTTCAACGATGTTCTTTTCGAAGGACGTCAGACCGTCCAGCTCGGAGGACAGAGAACCATTGACGGTCAACTTTGCTTTTCAGCATTCAGCGACCAGCGGATCTCAATACGGTCTTTCTCGAAGAGAAGCTTCGTCTCAAACTCAAGACCTCTTTCGCTCTCTCAGACGGCCTCTCTTTTCTTGCAGGACGCGGACTCGCGATAGCCAACGTGGTGGTTTTTCAGTCCACGCTTTCCGATCCTATAATTCTTTTGATTAGTTACTTACGACGGGAATCACACTGATACGACAGAGTTATGAAATACCGATCATGTCCATTACGATCGGCCGAAAAAACGAGGGATACACTGGAGAAAGAACGGAAGTGGAACGTGAATACCGAGATAATCTTTCTCGTCGAAGAAGATTCTGTTTCTGGATACTTTGCACGCGCTTTGGGTCACCCCATATTTACTGAAGCAGAGACTCTGGAGGAGCTAAAGAATAACATTAGAGACGCAGTTAGATGCCATTTTGATGAAAGCGAGCTACCGAGAATAATCAGGCTTCATTTCGTCAAGGAAGAGGTAATTGCTCTTTGAAACTCCCTCGAGATATAAGCTGTGAAGAACTTATGAAAGCTCTTACTAAGCTTGGTTACGAGGTCTCACGTCAAACCGGCAGCCACGTGAGGCTCCAATTCTTCTAGCTCAGCAAGAATCTTCTTGTATTCAGGAATACTAAGTATAACGCTAATTGGGTTACCATCCTCATTAACAATCATCTGCGGTTCCTTCACAGAATCACCTGAGCTGGAATTATAGCATCTCACTGTACACTGAAAGAACCGCTGAACGCTGGGAAGAACAGTTGTCAGTTCACCGATAAGATCAAGGAATAAGAGACTGATCATTTCGACGGGTTAGCTGCACTCACGATAAGCCCGAGATTCTGACCAGGAACTTCGTCAGAATGACGGGAAGGAAGAAAAGACTGTCATCCCGTGATGCAACTGCACGGGATCTCGCACTCAAGATCCGCTGAACGCTTAAGAGCATGAACCCGCTGTGCGCTGTTGAACAGAGACATTATTCGACTCTCCTTCTGTCATCCCGATGTGAACCTGATCGGGATCTCGACCATCAAAACCTACTTGCTAGGAAATCCTCTTCGCGGGCGAACAGCCGTTCGCCCCTACAAGAATTCCAGGATCGTCTGACATAGTCAGCTTGTCGCGGCAGCGGCTCTTTTTGCCTTGCATAGCCTGACTGGTCTGCGTTAGCACACTGGCTTTGAAGAACCGCTGAACGCTTAAGAACGAAGACCCGCTGATTGCTGTGAAACAGACAAATCATTCGACTCTCCTTCTGTCATTTCGATGTGAAACTGATCGGGATCTAGCTTCTAAAAGCCGCAGAACGCTTAAGAGATATGCTGTGCGGTGATAAACCACGTTGCCCGTCAACGGTCCGCCGGACTCCGAGAAAAAGATCAAAAACCAGATCCTCAACAGGAGCATTTCAGCTGACAAAATGAGTGGTTCTGATCAGATGGCTTTGATTTGCCTTCTTTTCTGTCTCTTGTTTTTCCCTTACAACTCACAACTTGCATCTTGGAACTGATTCTTTGCTCCTGACTAACCACCTACCACGAACCACCAACAACGGCTCCCTCGGCGCATTGCATCCGACGTATTTTGATAGTTTAATTTCTTCGTGCAGAAGGTTTTTGTTGTCATAACATCGAAGAATATATTGACACAACATATGACACATCGTATAATATTCCCGGGAGGGGATAAGTATGCTTCGAGTGAAAGCTTTAGGAACTAAGCTTAGGGAACTGAGAGAGAAAAACTCAATAACCCAGAGTCAGATCGCAGAGTATCTCAAGGTAGATCAGAGTTACATCTCGAAATTCGAGAGCGGCCAACGACAGCTCAGCATGCTTTCTCTGGAGAAGCTTGCTCATCTGTTTGGTTTGCCGGTCGAATCGTTATTGGAAGAGAACGTCTCTTGCGAACAAATACCTTTTGCAATGAGAGCTAGAGAGCTGGAATCTGAAGATCTAAAGTCGATTGCTGTCATAAACAGAATTGCTCTTAATTTGAATGATATGCAGAAGTTAGCAGAGGTTCACTCAAAACATGCCTGAAGACATTGATATAAATGCAAATGCCCTTTCACTGAGAAAAACACTTGGAGAAGATGCCTACTCTCCAATCGACATTTTCGCTGTATTGGGTAGTATCGACGACCTGACTCTTGTCTATTATCCTTTAGGCAAAAGAATCAGCGGGATGTGTTTAAGAGAGAAAGAAAACAAGATAATCGTAATCAACTCGGACCAAACCTACGGCAGGCAACGCTTTACTGCAGCTCATGAACTTTGCCACATCTACTTTCATGAAGATCTTCATAAAGTAGTCTGCCCTGCTGCCTTTGATGAAAAAGACCCTGCAGAAGTCGAAGCAAACAAGTTCGCATCGTATTTCCTGGCACCGTATGAATCGCTAAGGGAATTCCTTAATAAGCGTATTCAGAAAGGAGGAAGGATTTCACTTGAAAACGTAGTCGAAACTGAGCAGTACTACGGCTTAAGCAGACAGGCAACCCTGATTAGACTGATTAAAGAAGGATATATATCGGAAGACGAGGCGGCCGAAATGCAAACTAGAGTCATTAAATCAGCTCAGGATCTAGGTTATGATGTAACCCTATACAAACCCTCCCCTGAAGAGAAGAAGACAATGACTCTGGGAAAGTATGTGAAGCTTGCGGAAATGCTTAGAGAAAGCGGAGCAATCTCCGAAGGACTATATGAACAATACCTCCTTGAGGCTTTCAGGTCAGATATAGTATATGGAACTGAAGACGACGAAGAGAGATATGATTGAACAGATATTCTTTGATACAGACTGCATTTCTTCATTTTTGTGGGTCAAAAGAACAGACATACTGCTAAATCTTTACGGAAAACGGATCATCCTGCCAGAACAGGTATTGGATGAGCTTTCAAATCCAGGTGTAAGTCATCTGTCAACCAAAGCAAATCAGTTACTATCTCAGAATCAAATCGGAACGGCGGAAATACTTGTAGGTACAGAAGAATTCGATCTTTACTACATGCTCACAAGGAACCCGCAATACGGACAGAAACGCATAGGAAAAGGTGAGGCGTCCGCAATTGCGTTAGCAAAGGTCCGAAAAGGAATACTGGCTAGTAACAACCTAAAAGACATTCGGTACTATATTCAACAATTTAATCTCAAAAACCTAACGACTCCAATGATTCTTCGCGATGCATTACTGAGAAAATTAATCGACGAAACTGAAGGCAACGCCATTTGGAGACAGATGATAAACAAACGAAGAAAACTTCCCGCAGCGACATTTACGGATTACATCGCATCGCTTAAGTGAACGAATCCACTATTAACCAGATTTTTGTTACACGTATGGCTCTTTATGTTTCACGTATTACTCACTATCGCTCATGAGACACAAAATGACTGCTTCATTCTTTTTCACTGTTGACCGTTCAAGAGAAAAAACTGTTCTTCGTTCCAGAGCAAGGATCTGTTCTTGGTTCTTGGTCAGGATCAGAACCAAGAGCGAGATGATGGCCAGAAGCACGACGATAACGCAAAGCAAAAAAAGACCGTCATCCCGTAGAGCCTGCCCCTAAATCCACTCACTTTGTCATCCCGTGATGCTTCTGCACGGGATCTCGCACTTAAGATCCGCTGTACGCTGGGAAGAACAGTTCCAAGTTCCATGTTGCAAGTTGCAAGTCCACAAATGAAATTGGGGGCTGACCGGCTCGTCAAGAACCGCTGAACGCTTAAGAGCATGAACCCGCTGCACGCTTTGAAGAACCGGTGAACGCTTAAGAGCATGAACCCGCTCAACGCTGGGAAGAGCAGTTGTCAGTTCACCGATAAGATCAAGAAATAAGAGACTGATCATTTCGAGAGTTAGCTACGTTCATGAGAATACCGAGATTCTGACCAGGAGCTTCGTCAGAATGACGGGAAGGAAGAAGAGACCATCATCCCGTAGAGCCTGCCCCAGAATCCACTTTCTTTGTCATCCCGTGATGCAACTGCACGGGATCTTGCACCTAAGAACCGCTGTACGCTGTGACATGCAGTTATCCGTTACTCTCTTCGGGCGAACAGCCGTTCGCCCCTACAAGAAGAATATGATTCTGAATGGGATCACAGATCACGAAGATTGGTAAGCTCCTCTTTCCCCGCGAAGCGGGCATTGCGACCTGGCATGATCTTCGCCAGCCTTGCGTCCCGGCGCGATCTTTGCCGGCACTGCGACCTGGGCCGTTCTTGCCCAGCCTTGCGTCTAGTGTTTTATAGCCTCACTTCTACTCTTTCGAGACCCTAGACCCCACAACCCCATTCCCGGGCTCTTAGCCAATAACTTGGACACTAAGTGTCGGAACGAGGAACCGCTCTTACAGCTATTCCCAGCGCTCAAGATACCTTGTTGAACATCTGTGCTAGAATAATAGCGAGAAACCTATGGGAAGTGATCTTATGAAATCGACTGGAATCAAGAAGCAAATGATCGATGAGCTTGAGGGTATTTCGGAAGACAAGCTTCAACTGCTTCTGGAGCTAATCAGAAGCAGCAAGTCAGATTCTTCTAGTCTGCAGCCAATGAGAAAATCGATTATCCACTACGCTGGCTCCTGGAAAGAGATCGATTCTGAGCAATACAACGATATGGTTGAAGAACTAAGAAACCGAAGAGAAAAGGCAAGCAGGGAGCGCGATGTCTGACTTAGTACTCCTAGATACAGACATACTTTCGATGTTCTTCCGAGGCCACCCTTCAGTTGTTTCTAGAATGGAAGAATATACAAAAGATCACGAGAAAATCTATCTTAGCATAATAACTTACTACGAGATCCTTAGCGGTCTAAGACACATCGAAGCGACAAGACAAATAGAGCAGTTTCTGGAGTTTTGCCTTTTCAACGAAATACTGCCTATTACGCTTGAATCAGCTTCTATCGCCGCGAAGCACTACGCAAATCTTAGAAAACTTGGAACCCCTTTGGCTGATATGGATCTTCTCATAGCAGGTATAGCTATCGAAAACAATATGACTTTAATCACGCATAACATGAAACACTTCAGCAGAATTCCAGGAATAAAGGTGCAAGATTGGGGAGAATAATCACACCCACAATATTAGCGGCAAGACCTCCCTTTTTGTCACCGAGAATAATCCCCTGATTCGACCCCCACAATATCATCTGTGAAAACCAGTTTAGATCCCAGTTTTTCTTTCTCCAATCTGTCATCCCGTAGTGCTTCTGTAAGGGATCCCGAACTTAAGATCCGCTGAACGCTTTGAAGAGACGTCCTCCGTGCAATAGCAAGAACCAGTTCATCGATAAGACCGAGATTCTGACCAGGAACTTCGTCAGAATGACGGGGAGGAAGAAGAGACCGTCATCCCGTGATGGGTCTGCACGGGATCTTGCACTTAAGATCCACTGTGCGCTGTACGCTGAACGCTGTGAAGAGACGTCCTCCGTCAACCATCCAAGACCAAGAACCCGTTCACCGATAAGACCGAGATTCTGACCAGGAACTTCGTCAGAATGACGAAAAGTAAAAAAAAGACGGTCATCCCGTGATGCAACTGCACGGGATCTCATGCCTTCCGTCTCGTCCTCTTTCTCATTCCGTGGTCCTTAACGAAGAACCTGGATACGAAGTGTCGGAACGAGAATCGGCTATTTGCTAGTCGCTGATCGCTGTGAGATGCAGTTCTCCGTTACTCTCTACGGGCGAACAGCCGTTCGCCCCTACAAAAGAATTCCAGAATCGTCTGACAGTGCCAGCCCGTCGCGGCAGCGGCTCTTCGATTTGTTCCTGGCGCGAAAGCGCCAGCATCACTTCCTGACGAAGTCAGCCTCACTTCCCCGGATGTTTCTCCGGGCATCACTTCCTGGGATGTTCCTCCCAGCATCACTTCTGCAAGGTTCATCGCCAGCCTTTTGCGTCCACTGATGCACTTCAGTGCATTGCGTCCCGGCGCGATCTTTGCCGGCATTGCGTCCTGGGCCGTTCTTGCCCAGCCTTGCGTCCAGTGTTTTATAGCCTCACTTCCCCACAAAGTCGGCCTAACATTCTGCCAAGTAATACATACTTGTACTAACATGCGTTAATATGGTATTATTAAAGAACAGAAGTACAGCAGGTGAAACAATGGGTGACTTAGAAAAGATCAGACAGATCGCTGCCAAGAACAGCGGTTTCATTGAAACCGGTACTGTTGTTGCAGAGGGAATTAGAAAGGAAGTATTGAAACGTCTTCTTGAGCTGGGAGAGCTTGAGAGAATCTCGCGAGGAAGATACGTTTTATCAGGAAGTATAGTAGATGACTATAAGATACTCCGGATGAGGTGCAAATCTTGTATCTTCTCGCACACGACCGCACTTTATCTATTGGGTCTCTCCGATCGGGCGCCATCCCAATACCATATGACAGTAGCTCAAGGTTCAAACGTAACCTATCTCACAAGAGAGTACGATGATCTGGTTTTCCATTATGTAAAACCCTCGCTTATTAAGCTTGGTTTGACCAGTGTTAAATCGCCTTTCGGAAACACTGTAAGGTCTTACGATTCCGAAAGGACCATCTGCGATCTGCTCAAAGAGAAAGACCGGTTTGATATTCAGATCGTTTCCAATGCCTTCAAATCGTACTTCAGGGGCAGGCAAGATATTTCCAAATTGTCGAAATACTCACGCCTTTTGGGAGTTGAAAATCTCTTGCATACCTACACGGAGGTTCTTTTGTGATAAACGCTGAAAAGTTGAAATGCGAGATTCGTAAAATCGCGTCAGAGAAAGACTTGAAGGCGGGAGAGATACTTCACATGTTCATGTTCGAAAGGTTTATTGAGAGATTGGCTAGATCCTTTTACAGAGAGTCATTCATATTGAAAGGAGGCCTTTTGATTGCTTCGATGATTGGTATAGGACAGAGAACCACAATAGATATGGATACTACAGTCAAGAACCTTGCAATGAAAGAAGATACGCTCAAAAGAGTTCTGACCGAAATAATCGACACAGCGCTTGATGACGGGGTTAGTTTCAAATTCGAGCGAATAGTGCCAATCCGCGAGGAAGACGAATACAATAACTTCCGTGTTTCATTAGAAGCTAGATGCGACAGAATCAGAGTTCCAGTGAGAATCGACATGACAACTGGAGATGCAATAACTCCCGGAGAAATCGATTACCAGTATCGCACAATCTTCGGAAAAGAGGAAATCATCATAAAAGCATACACACTTGAAACGATACTCGCCGAGAAATACGAGACCATATTGAGAAGAAGTGTGTTAAGTTCTCGACCTAGAGACTTGTACGACATTCACACTCTTTTCAGACTCAAGAAAGACCAAATCTCCACCCCCACTCTAAAGAAAGCAATTGAAAACACTGCGCTCAGGAGAGGATCTTCTAACACAATTGCTGATTATGAAAGCATTGTCTCCGAACTCATGGAATCAGAATACCAGAAAAGGCTCTGGAGAAATTATCAAAATGAAAACAGCTATGCCAAAGGCATTCAGTTCAACAATGTGGTCCAAACAGTGAAGATAATCGGCGACCTTCTTAAAAAACTCTGATCGACTGAATTTTGACTGAGTAATAGCAGTCCTTTCATTCGATCCTGAGACCGAGATTCTGACCCGAAGCTTTGTCAGATGACTTCGAGAAGGGGATCGCACTTATCATTGCCCTTGCTAAAGAGGCTGGATTGCTCTTCTTGCAACTTGCATCGTGGAACTTGCAACGATGTTCTTTTTTGAGGACTCCGGCTGCTGGAAGGCTCTTTCGCTCTTTTAGGGAGCGTCAAAAATAATCACTTAGATACTGGGATGGTGTCTTAGCTTTTACATTGCCACGCAGCACTTTTCAGACAAAGCTTGTCCCCGGTTATGAGCAATGCATTTCGCGCAGCCGCCAGTGAGATGAAATGATTGTCCGGAGAATCACTACTGAAACTAACCAGCTCGTAGTCTTCGACAACCTCTACCATCATTGTGAAATACTCCATAAAGTTGGAAAGACCCTGTAAATCACGACTTCTATACTTTTCCTTTTTTTTCAATTTTATTATGAACCTTCGCAACTCTTGCGGGAATATTCTCGGTTCGATTACTCCCTGCTCTAGTGCCTTAAAAACGGCGTGGCTGCACGTTTTGGAGCCGAGAGCCGCCGAAATTACAACATTCGTATCAATAACGACCTTCATCCTTCATCTCTTTTCTTACCTCGTCTAGAACTTGTAGTCCCTCTTTTTCACTGAGTCCGATCTTTTCCGCTTCTTCCTGGGCCTTTGAAAGATAGTAATTCATCAAATCCTCCTTAGACACGGGTGATAACTTCATAACTGGAACCCCACGCCTAAGAATCAAAAGCTCTTCGTTTCCGTCAACAATCTCGCTGAACCTATTTCGAATGTCTCTAACATTAACCGTCTTCATGACCATCACCTCGATATAATTGTATCACTGTTGTGCTCTTTTATGATACATGTGTATCACATATATTATTAACCACCCCATGCTCTTCTGGTTAAACAACTGAGTTGCAGGTAGGTCGAGCTATGCATCGAGATCCTTGGCAGATGTACGAGCATAATATGAAGGACTGTCATCTTGAGGAACTTGCCCTGATGAGCCTGCCTCAAAATGACTCTATTTGGAGGTTCTGTAAGGGATCTCGCATTTGAGAGCCGCTATTCGCTGGCCGCTGAGCGCTGTGAAGAACAGTTCCAAGTGCCATGTTGCAAGTTGCAAGACCACAAATGAAATTGGAGGCTGACCAGTTCAAGGGGTCCGTTTTTCGCGTCATGGTCTAGATCCTGGCCAGAAGCATGCCAGGATGACATCAAGGGCTGTCATCCCGTGTTGCAACAGCACGGGATCTCATGCCTTCCGTCTCGTCCTCTCTCCTCATCTCGTGGTCCTTAACGAAGAACCTGGAAACGAAGTGTCGGAACGAGAATCCGCTATTTGCTAGTCGCTGATCGCTGTGAGATGCAGTTCTCCGTTAACCTCTTCGCGGGCGAACAGCCGTTCGCCCCTACAAGAAGAATATGATTCTGAATATGATCACAGATCAAGAAGATCGTTAAGCAGCTTTTCGCTTTGTTCCTGGCGCAAAACCGCCAGCATCACTTCCTGAGATACCCCTTCTTCTAGCAGAACCCGCTCTTATCAACCCGGTTTTCTTAACCCGGTTTTCTTAACCCGTTCTTTGTAACCCGATCTTCCTAAGTTATCACTTCATTTTATTGCGTCCCGGCACGATCTTTGCCGGCATTGCGACCTGGCATGATCTTCGCCAGCCTTGCGTCCACTGATGCTCCTCAGTGCATTGCGACCTGGGCCGTTCTTGCCCAGCCTTGCGTCTAGTGTTTTATGGCATCACTTCTGCTCTTTCGAGACCCTAGACCCCACAACCCTAGACCCGGCTCTTACGCCTGAGAAAGCGGGCAAAGACATCTATAGTACTCAGTAACGCTCTCATAAAACTCGTATGCTGTTGATCCTGAAAGAGTCAAGTTGCATTCGCCAGCCCTCTGAAGATATTCAGACACTCTTTTTTTCTGATCCATAAATGCGGAAAGCACTAGATATTCATCTTCGATTAGCTCATCTGTAAGACATTTTTCTAGTATCAACAGCGAAGCAAGAAGAAACCATGAAGCACTAATCGACTGAATTTCAAATTCAAAAAGCCCCGCGAAGTCTCTTTGGACGGAAAACAGTCTCTCCCTTGCTGACCTTTTCTCTACCAAAACACCGGCTTTAGCCAGCTTCTCGAGTTCCAGGAGTACCGCCTTTTGATTGAGAAAGCGACGGTTTGCTATTTGATTCGAGTTTGCGCTTCCCGTGGTCAATAAATGGAATATTACCTCTGCTCTGGTAGTAGATCCGAAGATCAGCCTCAGTCGGATAAGCAAGTTCGATACTTCTCTTGCGTCAGGCTCGGTGATGTACTTGCTTGAAGTAGAGGCAGCGTGCATTTCAGAAATATCAACAGGTAGTTGAACATGCTCGGTCACAACTTTCCTAAGTCTTTTCAAGCGAGAATGATTGATATATTGGAGGTTCTCTTTGCTCCAGTCCAAGGAGATCTTCTCGAGACGCTTTTCATGTTTACAGAAATAACTGGAAAAGGCAATCGCGCTCTCCGGATCACTAAGAGCTTTCACCGATTGCCCGGTTTTTGACGAGGCGCCAAGATTCATCCACTGGTCCCATAGCAATCCAACGGCATTATCTATTATCAGTGTCTTAAAGCTCTTTGGATCCATCATCAAAACCAAGCCTCCGCAAAAGGTCAATCATGATTCCTCTAAAAGCCGGTGAAACATCATGAGTCATAGTCCATTTGGCTGCCTCCACAATCTCTCTTTCAGTAGGTTTTAACTTCATCAGATCATCTACGTGATACCCGCCACGGTCAGCTGAAGCGTACAACTTGAAATAGATCTGATCTATTCGTGAAATATAATAAACAGAAAGAGAGCTTCCAGTTTCAACCTTGGTTAGTCGTCTTGAAAATCCTTCAGGCAAACCGAGTTCTACGAGTGCTGCCGGTCCGTCGTTTATCCAGTCTTTGGGAAGCCCTAGATCCCTGGCCACCTTTCCAGCAGCGTCTCGAAGCCAACCTGGAAATTCGGCCCTACTAACGACTATCTGACCCTCGACTTCCTCTGCGAAACCAACTACGTCTATATCAGCAGTTGTCCTCTGCACTAAACCGAGAGCGTTCAGTGCGGTGCCCCCACAAACAACCAAACCGATTTTCTTATCAATCCTCGTTAACTGAGAGTTCAGAGCCCTCAAAGCAACTTCGATATCAGAAAAACGCATATTTTTCTTCATGGACTTAGTATATCACATACCATATAGTAGTAATTACAATACTACTTACTTGCAAATGCCATTTGCTATTCCTTAAAAGGCGGCACCATCGTTTCACTATGTCAGTCTCCTCCAGCAGCTCTCCTTAACTCGAATTCAAGCTTCCGCCCCGCGAGCTGAGTATGAAAACAAAAATGTTGGCGCACGAGATGCTGAAAACAAGATCAGATACGAAGATAACGGGCCTCGGGTCTGGAGTCTAGGGTTTGGTGAAAACAAGCTGAGATCCATCTATGATCATCTGCTACTGAGGACGTCATCCCGGTAGTCCCTCCCCCTGAATCCACTCACTTTGTCATCCCGTAGTGCACCAGTGTGTGATCTTGCATTTAAGAACCGCTGTACGCTGGGAAGAGCCGTCCTCCGTCAACCGTCCAAGACCATGAACCCGTTCACCGATAAGACCGAGATTCTGACCAGGAGCTTCGTCAGAATGACGAAAAGTAAAAAAGACGGTCATCCCGTGATGTAACTGCACGGGATCTCGATCTTCAAATCCTGCTTGCTAGGAAATCCTCTTCGGGCGAACAGCCGTTCGCCCCTACAAAAGAATTGCAGAATCGTCTGCCATAGTCAGCCCGTCGCGGCAGAGCTTTTCGCTTTGTTCCTGGCGTGAAAGCGCCAGCATCACTTCCCGACGAAGTCGGCCTCACTTCCCCGGATGTTTCTCCGGGCATCACTTCCCGACGAAGTCGGCCTCACTTCTGCTACTGATCAACCCGATTTTCTTAACCCGCTCTTCGTAACCCGATCTTCCTAAGTTATCACTTCATTTTATTGCGTCCCGGCACGGTCTTTGCCGGCATTGCGTCCAGTGTTTTATAGCATCACTTAATCATCTCCAACAATTCTGAAGCGACGTATTTCTTTGCGTATTTACTTTCATCTAACTGCGTAAGTATTCCCTTTTTGCATAGAGACTCAATAGCCCTTCTCGCGCTGACATACGTTACATTAAGCCTCTTACTCGCCTGAGGGATCGTTAGAATCGGGTTTTCAAACAAGTGATCAATTAGAGTCAGAGGCAGCGAAGATGAAATAGATCTGACACGTTGTATCCAATCGTTCCTCAGATTCATCATCTCTCGCAGTTTCCTCTTTCCAGCGTTTGACTGCTCGAGCACTGCCTCAATAAAAAATAGTATCCATGCATTCCAGTCACCGTCGAAACTGACGCTTCTCAGTCTCGAATAATACTCCTGTCGATTCGCTTCGAAATACCCGCTCAGGTACAGGCCGGGTTGATCCAACATTCCCCATGAAGTTTTCAGTAGTGCAATCAGCAATCTCCCAACCCTGCCATTACCATCTACAAAGGGATGGATTGCCTCAAACTGGTAATGGACAAGAGCCAGCTTTACAAGAGAAGGTATTTTCGCTTCAGAGTTAATGAACAGTTCCAGTTTTGCGAGGCATTTATTCAACTCTTCTGGAGGCGGCGGAACAAAGTCAGCTTCACTCAACGTGCATCCTGGCTTCCCGATCCAATTCTGTGTTGTTCTCAGTTCTCCAGGGTAAGCGTGCCCTCCTCTGACTCCTTTCATCAGAATGGCGTGAAGCTCTCTGAAGAGCCTTGTCGAGACTGGCAGCGTCTTGATACGCTCTAGACCATACTCAAGCGCCTTTAGATAATTCGACACCTCCCTGACGTCCCCAGACAAACCTGAACTCTCGTCCTCGGCTTCAAATAGGTAAAGGTCAGCTATCTCTGAAGTGGTCCCCTCAATCTGAGACGACGACACTGCCTCCTTTCGCAATAGGGGGCGGATGAGCAACCTTGTGCCGGGACTTCCCGCAAGCAATCCAGAGAATTCGCCCATCGCCCGATTAGCTTCTCCCAACGCAACCACAAGATTATCTACATAATTAAGCTTCGGCGGCAAAGGATCGGGAATAAACGCCCAATACGAAAAACCCGAACCTATGACCTTCTGAACTCTTCCCGGAGAGTCGGCAGAGAAATCTTCTGGTCTCATTCAAACCTCCAAATTGCACAAAGTATAATTTCTATCGAGTAAATTATACAATAAGAACTAATAGTATAACTTCCTTCTTCATCCTGATTCTTAGGAGGCGCATTTCACTACGGTGAAAGAAGAACTCCTGTACCATCAGCGTATATCCACCTGTCCCATATCTATCATCCAAGAACCGCTGTACGCTGTGAAGAGACGTCCTCCGTCAACCGTCCAAGTAAAGGAACATTTGTTCTTCGTTCCAGAGCGAGGATCTGTTCTTCGTTCTTAGCCAAGATCAGAACCAAGAGCGAAATGATGGCCAGAAGCACACCATGATGACGTGAAGAAAATGACATCCCATTAATATGCCCCCGCACTGTCATCCCGTAGAGCCTGCCCCTAAATCCACTCACTTTGTCATCCCGATGTGAACCTGATCGGGATCTCGCATTTAAGATCCGCTATACGCTTTGAAGAAACGCTATACGCTTAAGAACGAAGACCCGCCGAACGCTGTGAGATACAGTTCTCTGTTAACCTCATCGGGCGAACAGCCGTTCGCCCCTACAAGAAGAATATGATTCTGAATATGATCACAGATCAAGAAGATTGTTAAGCGGCTTTTCGCTTTGTTCCTGGCGCGAAAGCGCCAGCATCACTTCCTGACGAAGTCAGCCTCACTTCCCCGGATGTTTCTCCGGGCATCACTTCCTGGGATGTTCCTCCCAGCATCACTTCTGCAAGGTTCATCGCCAGCCTTGCGTCCCGGCACGGTCTTTGCCGGCATTGCGACCTGGGCCGTTCCTGCCCAGCCTTGCGTCTTGTGTTTTA
Source organism: Mesotoga sp. H07pep.5.4 (assembly GCF_003664935.1). Lineage (NCBI taxonomy): Bacteria > Thermotogati > Thermotogota > Thermotogae > Kosmotogales > Kosmotogaceae > Mesotoga > Mesotoga sp. H07pep.5.4. The sequence goes on along the minus strand of NZ_JFHM01000008.1, from coordinate 12,792 downwards.
TAGCATCACTTCTGCTCTTTCGAGACCCTAGACCCGGCTTTTCGTTCTTTTCTGAGGACGACGGACGCTGGATGGCTCTTAACGAGTTCTCATTTCCTTCTCAAATTCGCGAAGCGTAGCAAGAATTTCATCGAAAGTGGGAATCGCACCAAATATCATTGGTTTCATATTTTGGAAGTCTTCTTCTAGTTTCTTTACAACACTGTCAGGTGGCACTAATCGCAACGTTTCGGGTACTGCTTCTTCGTATTTTGCCCACGCGCAATGAAAGAACTTGTCCTTGAATGCCGCAACCTTACGAAGCAATTCGATGTCCTCAAGGGCTTCATGTTTGATTGGGGTGTTGCACAACATATGAAGATCATAGTAATGCCTAGAATACCTAAGCGGTAGTACTCCGTTCTTTCTGTTAGCTTCACGGTGAAGGATAGTCGCCTTTTCCCAAAATGTACGTTTTGCTTCTACTGTTCTTACAAGAGTACTCGGAACACGGAAAGCTTTGGGGAATTCTTCGGCGATATATGGAGTAATGGGTTTATCAGCAGATGGGGACCACGCCGCCAAGGGTCCGATTTCCAGTCTAATCTCCTGAAGTAGGCTCTTGTCAGTGAATATCTGTGGATATGTAAAGAGAACGGTCTGAGAATCATCCGGATCGACATACAAATCGAAATCTCTGATAAACGAACTCAATGATTCTCGCAGACTCGGAACAAACTCTGTAGCCAAGAACTGTTCAGTTCTCGAAGCTGCTTCCTGATTAAAACTCTCTTGCTTCCTGTTAGATCTTGATTTCCATGGCTGTGTTAACGAATATCCTAGAAGCCTCCAATCAAGTATCAGATCGATATCTTCAGAGAAACGTTCTATTGCTTTATATACTTTTGAAAGAGACGTTCCACCTTTAAAGGCAAAATTCTTTGAATACTTGCTTTGATGAAAGAACCTCAAGCAGGAAACATACCCAAAAGTCCTTCTCTATAATTGCCGGACTGATACCTCTTCTGGTTGCAGTATTCCCAAAAATGGCTCTCAGATTTGAGCTAGTTTCGTTAGCGATGCGATACACTGTTCCCGCTCCCTTCAATCAATTTGCAGATTTCCTCATAAACCCATTTTCTACTCTTCTGAACTCGCTTTTTTAAAGCTTCTAGTTCTTTCTTACTGAATCTTCGAAGTATCCTACTCCTGACTTCAGGAGAAATCCGATCCTTACCAAGAGTCTTAAGTGCTTCAAGGAGAGCCGCTTCCTTGTAGCTAAGTTTGCTTATTTCACGAATAGTCCTATGCCTGAACTCTATTTTCCTTCCGTCACTGAGAGATACTGTTCTATATGGGCCATCACTTATGTACTGAAAGACACTAGGTACCTGAGTTGACAAACCCAACATATTCAAAGCTGTTTCCTTGTGCGGAGCGATCTTCCAGCCATAGGCCTCCGCATAGGCTCTCGCGAACTGATCAGGGTCTGAAGAAGTTTCCTCATTAATAAGCTTGTTGAATTCCGAGGACTTATAGAAGCCCCTTGAAACACGGATTAACCTCCCCTCCATTTCCAATCGTGAAAGAGCTTTCCGGATGCTAGCATAAGTACCGAATTTGGAAAAATCAGAGATAGAGTAAACCCTTGACTTTGGATTCCTCTTAATATAATTCAACATTCTCTCACTGGTGCTGATTTCTTTCATAATGTTCACTCCTTCTGTCACAAATAGCATATAGTATTTGTGACAAGAAAGCAAGCTCTATTCTCTTGAATATGAACTACAATGCAATTACAGTCTCAACCTGTAAACCTCGAGTTAGAAAAACGAGAAAGAGGGAAAAACCTGGATCAAGACCAGGAGTTTTATCAGAAGACTTGACAAAGGTGAATGACGTGAAATAATAATAGCTGTCATCTTGAGGAGCTTGCCCTGATGAGCCTGCCCCTAAATTCACTCATTTTGTCATCCCGATGTGACACTGATCGGGATCTTGCATCTAAGAGCCGCTATACGCATGAAGAGCCGTCCTTGGTCCTTCGTCCCTGATCATGGACCCGTCCTTCGAAAGATCTTCTGATCGCTGTGAAACAGAGACCTTTCGACTCTCCCAATTACGTCATCCCGTGATGCAACTGCACGGGATCTCGCCTTTGAGATCCGCTGAACGCTTAAGAGCGGAAAACCCGCTGATCGGTGTGAGATGCAGTTCTCCGTTAACCTCTTCGTGGGCGAACAGCCGTTCGCCCCTACAAGAAGTCCATGATTCTGAATCGCATCACAGATCAAGAAGATTGTTAAGCGGCTTTTCGCTTTGTTCCTGGCGCGAAAGCGCCAGCATCACTTCCTCGCGCTAGCGAGCCTCACTTCCCCGGATGATCCTCCGGGCATCACTTCTGCTCTTGACGACGATCTCGGAGGACGGAGAACCGTTGACGGACAACGCAGTTCTTCAGCGTACTCTTCTCCTTTAGCCAATAAGACCCGATGCACCAGATCCATACACTCTTTCCTTCCACCCGCTCTTATTAACCCGCACTTCCTAACCCGCTCTTTTAACCCGATCCTTTGTTTCCCCGCGAAGCGGGCATTGCGACCTGGCATGATCTCAGCCAGCCCTGCGTCCACTGATGCTTCTCAGTGCATTGCGTCCCGGCACGATCTTTGCCGGCCTTGCGTCCGCCGATGCTTTTCGGCGCATTGCGACTTTTGCTATGGTCTGTCCCGTTTTTTGCGTCCATGATTCGCAAGACCCAAGATCAGATCCTGACCAGAAGCATTGTCAGGATGACGTGAAAGGCTGTCATCCCGTAGTGCTCCTGTACGGGATCTCGCTCTCTCCAAACCCTAGGCCAGGCTTTTCGTTCTAATCGGAGGACGGTGGACCGATGACGGTTGACCTGAGAGGCTCCTTGCGAAGCAGCATAACTTCCTCCTGAGTGTCTATTAGGAGCTAGCTCACTTCATCAAAGACCCTCTGGACTTTCTTGAGCCAGTCTTTACCGCCCTTGAGCTTGAACCAGTCTTCTCTGAACTCTTCTGCTAAAAGCTTAGCGTCGATCTTCTTCTGGTACCTGACATCGCCATCGTCAGCCCGGTCGAAGTCCTCTTCATCGGGTTCGTCATTTTCAAGAAGATACTGAATGAAATCTGGCAGCTCCTGAAGAATACCGATCATGATTCCTTCCGCCGAGTCTACTTCTTTGTCGGAGTAATTCATGAGCGCCTTTACGACTAACGCTTTGGGATCGTCTTCCTCGTTTATAGCTTCGAGCATTATTCTCAAGTTTTCGAAGTCCTTAGTCCTCCAGCGAACGATTGTCATACTGGTGAAAAGGTTATCGAGATCTTCGGGATTTACATATGGATCGATCGCCTCTATAACCCTTGATGCCTCCCTGTAGTTCTTGTCGTAGATCAGCTTCTCGACATACTTCTCTATAAGGTTTAGATACTCCCTGTTGGAAGGACTCTCTTCTTTACTCATTAGGTAAGCCTCATCCTCTCGGTCGGCAACGTCATCAATGAAATCCGCGGCCATTTCTCCCGAGAAAAGAAGATGCTGCATAACTCCATCCATATTTTTTGTGGGCATATACAGAAGAGTATTAATGAATTCGAAGTTGAAGATGTACCTGTCGCAATAGGCCGCAATCGCCTCGATTGCATCATCAAGATCGTTGTTTCTCATCACCGCGTTTATCAGCGTGTACATGGGCACTCGAGAATACTCCACTTCCTCCGAGTCGTCGGCTGAAGCGAAGAAAGGCTCCGTAATCTCTTCCAGCTCTTCGAAAACGTCTTCTAGATCGCCCATATGATCGTAGTCGGTTATCATCTCCTGATAGGCCAGTTCAAGATCGTCAAGAAACTCTCTCGCAAGTCGTAGAAGGAAGTCATAATCCGACTCTTCACGCTTGCCATCACGCTTTATCTCAGTCGAGAAGGAATCGTCTTCCAATTCGTACTTACTAGATAGCAGAAACCCTGCCGTCACCAGTCCGAAGGAATGCCTGAAAGCCTTCAAATACTCAATAAAACTCTCGACGTTTTCTTTCGGCTCCTCCTTATCTATAAGCGCGCTTGCAACAGCCAACAATGCTGCGTCTGCAAACTCTGCCTTGAGCATCTCCATAAGAGACGTCAATCTATCGAAAAGCTTCGGAAAATCATATAGCAGAACTATCTGGTAAAGAAAGCCGTTTATAGTCAACTCGTCCCCACCGTTCAAGACAAAAGCTAGAATCGAATTTTCAAGCGAATCAAAGACTCGAAAGACTATTTCTCTAGCCCGCTCTCTCTCTTCGGCAATGTCGCTTCTGGTCATGGCAACAGGAGCATACATTAAGTTCACGACTGAATACTGAGTAATGCTCTCAATCAGCTCCACGATTTCCTCCGCACCTACATTCTTGTTCATAATCAGGGAAAGCATTGGAAGCTGTGAAGAGGTATCGCTTTCGGCTTTTGGAACCTGAAAACCCACGACCGACCGAACAGCCTCGCTCATCGGATAAGAGGCTTCAACTGAAACCATGATCTTCTTTAGCTTCTCGGCAGTTTCACCTTTAAGCCCCTGCTTATCTACATTCTCGGAAAGAAAAGAGGCCAGTTCATTTCCCCAAAGGATCAGAGGGATAAAGTAGCTGTCTTTGCTGTAATACCAGAAAAGACTAAGGTTTTCCCTCAGACTTGATTTTGATCTCGCCTTATCCTTATCCTCGAAGAGAGGAAAGAATCTCTTATCGTAGTCTCCAGCTTTTCCATAAAACTTGTCAACACTCGGCAACGACTCGTCTGCGCTCTTCAAAACCGAAAGAAGATTATCCTCAAGAATTCTCGCTATCTCCTCTCTCTTTTGGAGAGAAATAGAGTCGTCGTGGAGCGTAAGTCCGGCAAGATAACCTCTAAAGAAGCCGTCATCCATAATCTCTTCAACAGACTCTTCTAACATAAACCCGCTCTTCAAAGCCTCGGCCAACTTCACGGTTGTATCTTTGTCCAAGAAGGAGTCTAGCTCGGCGAGCGGTTCGTATACAGTATAAGAATTCCAGTTCATTTCAAGCGCCTCGGCCAAAAGCGTAAGCTTCACAGTCTCTCTATCCATACATCACCTCAAAACCCTAGATATGAACAATCTTATCATCATTAAATGGAAAGGTTCACAGTTCACCGTTCAAAAACAATTCGAACCTCTCAGATAAAAGATCATTCGAGAAAGAGCATTGTCGATAGTTCGCTTCGCTCAAGAGAAAGCGAGGGACAGAGATCCTGACCGGAAGCATTGTCAGGATGACGTGCTAGGAACCGATTAACGCTGTAAGCGAAAATAGGGACTGACGGGATCTTAGCGTCTGTCCCATTTTTCGCGGGAGAGAGGGATCCTGCCCAGAAGCATTGTCAGGATGACGTGAAGGGAGTAAAACTGTCATCCCGTAGTGCTCCTGTACGGGATCTCATCTCTTCAGTCTCGTCCTCTCATTCTCTCACCCTCTCTCTTTTTTCTCTCTCTGTCTCTCTATCTCTCTTGTATCCCTTTCTCTCCTATTCTCTCTCTTTCGCAGAAAATGGAGTCCTATTCATTAGTCGGTAAAGTATATTAAACTCGAATCGCTAGAATGGTATAATGTAATGAACTAAATGGAGGTGCGCCATGGTAGACCTTCAACCTTTTTTTGAGATCCAGGAGAGACTTTTCAGTTCTGTTCCTACAGAGTTCAAGCGTTATGCATATGAGCTTATTGATTGGAATGATCCACTTCTGGGAATCGTGGGAGCCAGAGGCTGTGGAAAGACAACTATGCTTCTGCAGAAGATCCTTGAGAAAGGACAGAAGGGCTTTCTATACATCTCCGGGGATAATCCCTTAGTTCTCAGAGAGGGAATATATGCCATAGGAGACACGTTCTTCAAGCTTGGCGGAAAGACGTTAGTGGTAGATGAAGCTCATAGACAGCCAGGATGGGCAAATGATATCAAGGCCTTACATGATTCGTATCCGGGAAAGCAGATTCACTTCTCGGGCAGCTCTAGATACTCCGTAATGAAAGGGACCGCAGACCTTTCAAGGAGGGCGGTATTGAGTGAACTAAGGCATCTCTCATTCAGAGAATTCCTCAATCTGGAGAAAGGCGAAAACTTTCCCGCAGTAAGCATCACTGAGCTCCTCGAGAATCACATAAATATCAGCAGAAAGCTTCAGAAGCTACATCCGCTGGAGCTGTTCAGGGAGTACTTGAGAGCCGGTTCGTACCCTTTTCGGCTTTCGTACGGCTCTTACTACGAGAGAATACTAAACACTCTGGACAAAGCGATTTATCAAGATGTTGTAGAGCAAGACTCGCTGAGAGGCGAGGCAGCAACAATCATTAAGAAGATCATCGCCTTTGTGGCAACCAGTGTTGTTCCTTCAATCTCTCCCGAGTCGCTTTGTAAGGAGTTAGGAATAAGCAAAGTCACCTTATACACCTATCTAGATTCTCTCGAGAGGGCAGGAGTTCTGAAAAGAGTCCTTCCGTGCGGAAGAGGAATAAAAGGAATGCGCAGCGGTTCAAAAGTCTTTCTCGGTGAAACCAATCTCTATTATGCTCTCGGTCTACCGCAATGGAATCTTGAGGCAAACATGGGAACGATACGCGAAGCCTTCTTCGTTTCGCAAGTCAGTCATCTGGGGATTTGCGTGCCTGCCAGCGGTGACTTCACCCTGAAAGAAAAAAACGAGGAGATTACTTTCGAAGTAGGTGGTCCAGACAAAGGAAGACGCCAGCTTAAGGATTCCTCAAACGGATTCGAGAACATCATCCCGCTGTTCCTCTTCGGGTTTCTCTATTAGCTGCGAGAAAAAAAGGAGTGACGATTCTCCTAATGTCTGTCCCGTTTTTCGCGGGAGAAAGGGATCCTGACCAGGAACGTTGTCAGGATGACAGACAAGGCTGTCATCCCGTGATGCACCTGCACGGGATCTCATTCTTCTTGTTGCCTTGCTCTTCAAGCGATTAGTGTCTTCTAGCAAGCGGCCAGCGGTTCTTAGCCGGTGGACCCATGACGGTTGGCCTGGCAGGCTTGCCACACAGCAGCATCACTTCTTGAAAAGTTCTTTTCCGGCATTGTATCCGAAGGTGATTTACGGCGCATCATGTCAAATGGCATATAGTAGCCTCACCTGGCGTCAAATAAAACCCGGTTGTACTAACGTGCGTTAATATGATATTATTAAAGCACGTTAGTACAGAAGGTGAAACGATGAATGAGTTTGAAAAGATCAAACAAATCGCTGCCGAAAACAATGGTTTTGTTGAAACCTGTGATGTCGTAGCAGAGGGAATTAGAAAGGAAAAGCTAAGACGGCTTCTTGAGTTGGGACAGGTTGAGAAGGTCTCGCGGGGGGTGTACGTCTTATCAGAAAGATTAATAGATGAGTACAAGATACTCCAGATGAGGTGCAAATCCTGTGTCTTCTCTCACACAACATCCCTCTATCTACTTGGTCTCTCAGACCGGGCACCATCCAAATACCACATTACTGTACCTCAGGGATCAAACGTAACGCATCTTTCGAAAGAGCGCAGTGATCTGGTCTTCCATTACGTGAAACGGTCGCTTTTTAACCTGGGTTTGGCCAGTGTTAAATCGCCTTTTGGAAACACTTTAAGGTCTTACGATTCCGAAAGAACCATTTGCGATCTGCTAATAAAGAAAGATGAGTTTGATATTCAGATCGTCTCGACTGCCTTGAGATCTTACTTCAGGGGCACGCATGATATTTCGAAACTATCGAAATACTCTCGCATTTTGGGAGTTGAAGATCTCTTGCATACTTATACGGAGATTCTGCTGTGATAAACCCGGAAAAGCTGAAAAACGAGATTCGTAAAATCGCCGCAGAGAAAGACTTGAATGCGGGAGAGATTCTTCACATGTTCATGTTCGAAAGGTTTATTGAGCGAGTGGCTAGGTCCTCATACAAAGAGATCTTCATATTGAAAGGTGGGCTTCTAATCGCATCTATTCTAGGTATTGGGCAGAGAACGACAATAGATATGGATACTACAGTCAAGAACCTTTCAATGAAAGAAGATACGCTCAAAAGAGTTGTGACCGAAATAATCGACACAGCGGTTGATGACGGGGTTAGTTTCAAATTTGAGCGAATAGTGACAATCCGCGAGGAAGACGAATACAACAACTTCCGTGTTTCCTTGGAAGCAAGATTGGGTCGAATCAGAATTCCAATGAGAATTGACATGACGACTGGAGATGTTATAACTCCCGGAGAAATCGACTACCAGTATCTCTCAATCTTTGGAAAAGAGAAAATCATCATAAAAGCATACACACTTGAAACGATACTCGCCGAGAAATACGAAACTATCTTGAGAAGAAGTGTCTTGAGTTCTCGTCCTAGAGACCTGTACGACGTTCACACGCTTTTCAGACTGAAGAAAGACCAAATCTCCACCCCCACACTAAAGAAAGCAATTGAAAACACCGCGCGTAGACGAGGATCATCCAGTATACTCGCTCATTACGAAAGCGTTGTCTACGAACTCATTGACTCTGAGTACCAGAAAAGACTTTGGGAAAAGTATCAAAATGAAAACAGCTATGCCAAAGGGATTCAGTTCAACGATGCGGTTGAAACAGCGAAGATAATCGGTGACCTTCTCAAAACCTCTGATAGACTGGGTTTTCATTGAGTTGCAGCGGAACGTTCTTTCGATCCTGAGTTCAGGATTCTGATCACGAGCATCGTCAGAATGACAGTATGTGACGACTTCTTAATAACCTAGACCGCCATGACATAGTGTCTACTGCACGGGATCTCGCGTAAAAGATCCGCTTTTCGCTGCAAGCTGAATGCCGTAAGCGAAAATAGGGACTGACGGGATCCTAGCATCTGTCCCTATTTTCGCGTCTCTTCCAAGGACGGCTCTTCTCGCTATTGTCGGAACAGTCCAGAATTTGACGGACCTGTCGGCCAGGTCGGAGTGATAAAATCTCTGTGCAGGAGGAAGAACCGGGATCCTGACCAGGAACATTGTCAGGATGACGGGCAGGGCTGTCATCCCGTGATGCACCTGCACGGGATCTCGTGTAAAAGATCCGCTGTTCGCTAAAGAACGAAAAACCCGCTGAACGCTGTAAGCGAAAATAGGGACTTACCGGCTCTTGGGGTCCCTTTTATGCGTAATGGAGCATCAAAAAGATTCACTCAGATATTGGGCTGGCGTCTTACAATTTACATTCCCAGTTAGTGCACTTTCAAGACAAAGTTTATCGCCGGTTATAAGCAATGCATTTCGTGCTGCCGCCAATGAAATGAAATGATTGTCGGGAAAATCAGTGCTGTAAGGAAGCAACCTGTAGTCATCTACAATCTCTACCATCGTTATAAAATAGTCTATGAAATTGGAGAGGTGTTCTAATTCAATGTGCCTGTACTTTTCCTTTCCTTTCAGTTTCTTTATGAAACTTCGCAACTCCTGCACAAATATCAGCGGCTCGATTACCCCCTGGTCTAGTGCCTTAATAACGGCCTTGCTACAAGTTCTGGAACCGAGAGCCGCCGAAATCACAACATTCGTATCAATAACGACCTTCATCTTTCATCTCTTTTCTCAGCTCGTCTAGAACTTGCAGCCCCTCTTTTTCACTTAGCCCGATCTTTTCTGCTTCTTCTTGTGCCTTTGAAAGATAGTATTTCATTAAGTCTTCCTTAGAGACTGGTGATATCTTCATCACCGGAACCCCACGCCTTAAAATCAAGAGTTCTTCATTTCTGTCAACAATCTCGCTGAACCTGTTTCGAACATCTCTAACATTAACCGTCTTCATTTCAATCACCTCAATAATATTGTATCACTTAGGTGATTTATTATGATACATATGTATCACGTAAGTTCTTGATCAAGCACGCTCTGATTAACTTCCTGAGGGGCGCGAAGGTCGGATCATAGAAACCGCTGCACGATGTAAGCCAAAATAAGGACTGAACAGCCCTAGATGTCCCGCGATTGTCCTCTCTACGCCTGAACATGTTTCAGCATCCTGTTCTAAGAGAAGCTCTGCGCTAAAGAACGATGCCCGCCAATCGAGGTAAGCGAAAATAGGGACTGACAGGATGTTAGCGTCTCATTTTTTCGCGAGGGGCAGGGATCCTGACCAGGAGCGTTGTCAGGATGACAGGTAGTAGTAACACTGTCGAAAATAGGGCCTGATTGGTTCCTTTGGTCCTGTTTGTCGCGAGAGACAGGGATCCTGACCAGAAGCATTGTCAGGATGACGTGAAGAGGAGTCATCCCGTAGAGCCTGCCCTGAAATCCAATCACGGGCGCACAGCCGTTCGCCCCTACAAAAAGAATCGCATAATCGTCAGACATTGTCATCCCGTAGCATTTCGAATACGGGACTGACGGGTTCCTGACGTCTGTCCCATTTTTCGCGTCTCTTTCCAGAACGGCTCTTCTCGCTTTTGTCGGAGCAGTCCAGAATTTGACGGACTTGTCGACCAGGTCGGAGTGATATAATCGCTTTGGAGGTGTTGTTCTTGGACATAGGGAAGATAGTACGGGCACTGGTAGATAGGCCTCTTCAACGTGAAGAAAATCACAGTCTTATCAACCGTCGTAAAGAGATTCGATCTCTCGAGCTTCTCATAAAATATCAGCCTTTCGGCATATTTGGCATTTCTGGAGAAACTGGAATAGGAAAGACTACCGTGCTGAACGTTCTTGATTCCGGAAATATAAAGAAGCTGAGTGTTTCGTTGATCCACAGGGACAATCGGGAAACGATTCTTTACGACCTGCTTTTTAGCCTGTCCAACGTGCTCAAAAAGGACTCTTCCGGCAAAGTGAGCGCTACCGCGAAAGGAACGGAAGAATGGATCGTCGAGCAAGTCTCGATTATAAAGGGCGCATCGTTGGGAGTCTCTCTCTTCGGAAGCGGCGGAGTCAGCATTGAGAAGCAGAAAATGCCGAGATTCAACGTTTTTGCCGCTCATGAAAAACTGCGAACTCTACTCGAGACACTGGTCATGAACTACGGCAAGGTTCTACTGGTAATAGATGAACTTGATAAAGAAAGCAAGCAGGATGTCATTAGTGTTCTCGATTCTTTGAAGCTTGAACTACAACCTTATCATATTCATAAGGAAAAAACTACTACTCAGGTGACATTCAAGTTCTCGACCACATCCTTAGTGGCAGCTAAGGATGGATGAGCATCCTGGGAGTATTCAGGATTTGTGAAAGCCTCAGGAATTATTGTATTATTTTGTTGAGTGGTTTTAATTCCTTTGGCATTGAGGAACAAGGTTTCATCGTATTCTTTCATCTTTGACAACATGGAGAATGCGATTTTGAGGATGATGTTCCCCAGTGCTCTGAGGGCATGACCGTAAGTCTTGCCCTCTTTTCTCTTTCTTTTGTAGTAGTTTCTTGCCCATCCACAAGTCTTCAGAGAAGCGAAAGCTGCGATGTGAATCATGTTTCTTAGGTCTTTGTCGCATTTCTTTCTCATCAGCATTATTGACTTTCTGCCACTTTGAAAGAGGAAGGGAATAGTTCCAGCGTATTTCTGCATCTCCTGGTAGCTTCTGAAATCATGTGTGAGATAAGCCTTTACTATGTATGAGCCTATTACAGCCTTCACACCTGGAATAGAAAGAATGATCCTGTATGGACTATTCTCTAGGGTCTCTCCCATCTCTTCCCTCAATCTTTCTTGTTCCTCTCTCAAGGTGAGAATTTGATTTGCCAGGAACATTATGAGATTACCCTCACATGATGTATCGCCCCAAGAGATCCCTTCGCTTCTTATCCTGTCAAGCTTCTTTCTCAAGATACTAGTCATTCTGTAGTTCTCTTTGTTCAGTATTTTCTTGAGCTCTTCGTTCGAAACTTTCTTAAATTCAGTTATCGTAGGGCAGATGCTAAGAATCCTCAAGGAGGTATTTGATCTGTACTGCTTATCCATAATGTGCAAGTATTCCGGGAAATACCTCAGTAGGACTGAATACAATCTGTTGCACTGTTGACTGTGAATTTTGGATACAATGCTGTACATAGTCACCAGTTTAGTGATCTTCGCTCCGACTCCTGAATATCTTGCCTTGAGACAGTAAGAGGGATGTTCCTTGAAGGTAAGAGCTATCGCCTTGGCATCTAGACTATCGCTCTTTGCCCCGGAGCTAAAATGATACTTCCTGGCTTCTTTGGACCTACAAGGAGGTAAGACATACACCTCTCTCTTGTTAGTGAGAAGGTAGTCTCCTATCCTGTTGTTTGCTTCTTCGATCACGAAAACTGCCTCTGGATAATCGTTCAGCAGTCTTTCATAACCTTTAACAGAGTCTGGGATCTTGAAACTCTTATCAGCCTTGAGGTCATAGCAAGTATGGGAGTCAGCTGACCAGTCAATACCTACGATCATACCGCTTTGATCTTTCATCTCACCAACACCTCGCAATAAATGGATTAGCAGTCTACGAGTACCGATTTCCCTGTTGTAGCGTTCCTGAGGATCTTTCCCCGGATGAACTTATCATAGAACCTGAAGTACTCCCAGGAAGAAGATGAGTGTTGTCCCCACGTAGCTCTTCCTTCATAAGGAAGGCTGATAGACTCCAAGTCTCTACCTTCTCCCTGACTGCCACCATCATTGTAGATAAATCATTCCTTAGAATTCAAGTCATAGCTCATATATCTACAACAGACTCCATTTTCTCAAAAGCAGTTCCTCGTTCCGACGCTGCGCATCCTGATTCCTCAGAAGAGCAAGAAGACGTCCTTGGTTGTTTGTTAGAATA
>NZ_JFHM01000032.1:0-42148 GCF_003664935.1 Mesotoga sp. H07pep.5.4 | reverse complement strand
TCAAGGATATATGGGGACTCAAGTTGCCGGAGCTGCAATCCCCCTTTATTTCAATTTAGATACCTTCAAGGATATATGGGGACCAGTAAGATCCCTAATCAAAGTATCAATACGTTCAATTTAGATACCTTCAAGGATATATGGGGACTATCCAATCCTGGCCGCATATTCGACATTGAAAACATTTAGATACCTTCAAGGATATATGGGGACCACGAAGTAACTTGCTACTGGAAACCCCCTTTCACATTTAGATACCTTCAAGGATATATGGGGACCTGTCAGAGAATGAATCGGATATAGCCTACTATCTCATTTAGATACCTTCAAGGATATATGGGGACGTAGGATTTTCTCTTAGCGGTAAGCGCCCTGATTTTATTTAGATACCTTCAAGGATATATGGGGACGCATCCGAGATCCAGAGGGGAACTGTATCGATATTGAATTTAGATACCTTCAAGGATATATGGGGACGCAATTACAGGAAACAAATTTTGGATAATTGCGAATATTTAGATACCTTCAAGGATATATGGGGACCTAGCACAGAATCTGACGTTTTTTATGTTTTGCCAAGATTTAGATACCTTCAAGGATATATGGGGACCCCCCGAAAATAGGGCTTATTACATCCAATTATAGCCGACGGCAGTCGATTCTCTCAAAAGAAAGTGGTTATCTTTATCGTCGGGCTGTCATGATGCGAATCTCCTTGGGACCCGACGACATGCTGAAAGGGCTTTTAAAAAGGGGATATAGGCATTTGTCGAGAACTTAGAATCACTCTTTTAGCAACAAAATGACGAAGGAATTTCAGCCGACGAGAGTTCAATCATAAGAAGTTTTTCGTGTCCGCCTTTTCAAGACCAATAACGGTTTTGTTAACCCATTTCTCATCTTTTATCTTGTAGATCAATACACTGTCTTCGTCCTTCTTTATTACTCTGGAAATAGCTTTCTTCATTGCTTCAAATCCAGCAGAGGTTAATTCTCCTTCGAAGACAGAGTTTTGAACCCAGTTCAGCTGCCTCTTGAGAAGCTTTCTAATCTTGTCTATTCTTTTTACCGCAACATCGTAAACCACAAGAACATACATCACTACCACCAGGCTTTGAAAGGTTCGTAAGTTTCATCGCCTATTATGTGCTTTTCAGTTTGTAGCATTCGGAGCGAATCAGTTGCCTGTACGTCAGGTGTTTGCCTGACTTTCTGTGTTTTATCGTAGTCTTCATTCTTTCATCGTAGTCCTGCAGCACCGTCATTCTTCCCTTGTCACTGAGCAGACATATTCCTTCTTTCTTGGTAAAGTCCGAGGTATCGACTTCTCCGTTGTTCCAGAGTTTGAAAATCATCCTGTCAATTACTAGAGGTTTGAATATCTCCGAGATATCAAGTGAAAGTGAGAATCTCCTTGTACCTGGCTCGTGAAGAAAACTGATTGTTGGATCGAGCTGTGTGTAGTATATTTCACTCAGAGTTGCAGTGTACATGAGGGAATTTCCAAAAGAAATAAGGGCATTGACTTCATTGTCCGGCGGTCTCTTCTTCCTCTTGTCGAAAGAAGGAGCTTCCTTCAGTGTATCGTTCCAGCACGAATAGTAAGTGCTTCTGATTCTTCCTTCTATACCCATCAACTGGTCCACTGCACCGGATTCATAGATCGACGCGCTTTCTTTCTCTATTGACTCGATTGTATTGCCGAGTTCTCTTCCTCTTGACTGGTAGTACAGGAGTGTCCGCCGGATGTTTGTCGCTGCACCATCTACAAACAACTGTGCAAGTTTAAGCCTCTTCCTTCTGTTCAGGTAATGTTCGGCCTGTCTGACCTTCACATGACCAGAAACAAGTGTTTCTCTCGGATAGAGAGAACTTGAGTAGAAACCGTAGTAATTGAAGAAGTGAACGACCTTTCCGTTCTGCGCCAGGAAGTTTATCACCTTGGAATTGAGAGTAACCTCTCCCATTACATACAAATCATGGATATCTTGTATGGGAATAGCTTTCTTCCTTTCCTCGGTCTTCACATAGAGGGTATTGCCCTCTCGCAGAAGCGTTCCGTTGTTCATCACGTAGTAAGTCCTCAATTTGGGGCCTCCTAACCATAGCAGAAGTCATAATAGGCGCATTTCTTGCAGTAAGGCTTCGATTCAGAATTAAGAGAAGGAGGTGAAGGCATTTGCAGTACTTCGTCAATGTGAGAGATGATAGACTCTATCTTCTCTCTGGCAGTCTCATTGAGAGTTACTTTCTTCACTCTGTTTTCTTTTGGGTAGTGCAGCTCGCCGTCCACAAAGATACCTTTTAGTGAAAGATAATACAGGTAATAGAGAATCTGATTCTCACTTGCCTCCTCAAGACGGGACGACTTCTTCACTTCGTGAAGCGAGCCACCATCAATGAAATCCACTCTGATTTTGTTGTCTATTAGAATGTCCTTCGCCTTTCGCTCATAGGAATCTTCATGCAGCAACTTTCCAAGCTTCACGTTTTCGTTTTCGCCCTCCATCGAAATTCCGTGACTGAAGAGCCAGAGTTTTCTTTTGCATACGGTGTAATATGAGACCTGCAAACCACCATATGAAGGGAGCTCCGTATCAAACAAAGGGAGATTCTTCCTTTTCGTACTGGATTCCTGTAGAAGCGTCATAGGGTATATTTATCACGACTGTACTTCCGATTAGTTTCACTATCTTTGAATCGGGAACTCTGGATCTCTTCACGGATAGTGTATATCCCTGTAGTTCGGTGGCTGCGCGCAGGCGAGGAATTCTTTCTTTGGAGGATTCTACCCTCTCCACAAGCTGCAATATCACATCTTCTTCTTTTTCATAAACCGCGAGAGGAATGCATTCAACAGATGATATGTCTCTGAAGAGTCTCTGAGCGTCGTCACGGTTCTTGGCTTTCAGAATACCCAACTTAAGCATTTCTATGGCCTTCTCGAACTTCTCTTTAACCTTCTTCGCATTGTCGCTGTAGTAAAGAGTGTTCACTATCTCCTGTTTGTCCTCTTCTGAAAGAAGTCTGCCTGAATAATTCTCCAGGAGCTCTCCAGTTCCTGAGACAAGACTCTTCTCATATACAGACCCAACGCCTGAAGTTTCATCACTCCAGAATACATACACATTTGGATTTTCGAGATTCAGTTTCCCCTCCCTTATCCTTCTCTCAACTCTTCCCATTCTCTGTACGAGACTATCAGCCGGAGCAATCTCGGTGAACAGGACCGGGAAATCAATGTCGAGAGACGCTTCTACAACTTGGGTGCTGACAACAATTCCCGTGAAAGGATTGTTATCATCAAGTAGTTTATTTTCTTTAAGCGACCTGTCCCGCAGGATGAATCCCGAATGAAGGAGCATCAGATTATCTTCTGACTCATTATCGAGTCTTATTTTCAGTTCTTCATAGAGTTTTTGAGCCTGCTTAACGGTGTTTACTACGACCAGTACTCTTCCCTTTTCCCTCCATGAATCGATAATCGAATCACAGGAATCATTGATGTTCTTCCTGACTAATTCTATCCGGTGTTTAGAGACCTGGAGAAAGCGCTTTTCGATTACCAGATCCGGAAGGTTATCTTTCACAAAGTCCATATAGAAGCCTGGCAGTGTGGCAGTCATTAGGCAAAACCTTGACCCAAGTTCTGTCACTTCTTTCAGGCCCCAGAGAATTGCTGCCGCTATTTCGGGATTGTATGCCTGTAATTCGTCTATTACTATGTTCGAATATGAAAGGGTGGCGTAGACCTTTTCATAGCCGGGATACTTGAACGTTGAGGTGAATAACTGATCAGCGGTCGAAACACTTAGCGGTAAGGAAAGCTGCCTCGCTCTGTCCATAAGGCCAACTATTTCGGCGTCCTGTTTGCCCCCTTTTTCTATCTCTTCAAGAAGATACGCAGATGCAGTACTGTGGAGCAAACCTATTCGGCCATCGTCACCAAAAACCGAAAGCATCCTGCTGAACATTGCGTTCACCGAAGTTCTTAAAGGCAACGTGTAGAAAAGTTTCGCATCACCGTTCCACAGGAGGGCTAACTCAGTTTTTCCCATACCGGTAGAGGCAATCAGTATCACGTTTCTCTCCCGAATTGAATCGAGGGCCTCCAGCTGCCAGAGGGAAGAAACATCTATCTTTTTTCCTGCGAGATACTTGAGGACAGAATCCTTTGTGTTTGCGAGTGGCTCAAACTCAGTGGGGAGATGTGCCGATGCCGAGTGATCGGCCTTCATTAGAAACCCTGAAAGAAGGATATATGCCCTCTGGTATTCGGGGTTGTTTCTTACAACGGATTCCCAGTATGAATCCCAGGTACCGGTAAGAATCCTCTTTATGCCTTTAAATCCGGGCTTGTTAAGAATGATTCCCAGCTCTTTCATGAAATCAAGTCTCTCGTAGTTGGGCTGTATATCCTCCTTTATTACTTCTTTGAGGAGCTCGTTATCCGGATCTAACAGTCTTTCCATGATATCTCTGTGATGATGAAAGGCTATGGCCCTTGTCAGTAATGCCTTGAGACATTGATCCTCTATTTCAAGATCACTCGCGTCTGCAAGGAAGAAGGCAGCCGATAGAAAGCTGTGCGGAATATGAGGATCTAGTGATGAAACAGCAAGAGGATCGATATTGATCGATTTCCTCAAGACATTCTGAAAGGGCGTGTAGTTCTTCCCCAGGTCATGATAGGCTGCTACTATTCTCATCAGGCTGTTCAGGTCGGCGAGAGATTCAGGCCAAGAATCCTTCAGCCTCTTCCCATACGCATTCAACAGTGACAGGGAGTTATCAACCACCGCCTTTGTGTGATCGAAAAGCGTCTCAGGGGGTTTTGATTTTGCATATATTACAATTCCAGCCAAACGGGGTCCCCCTCTTCATCTATTCTTGCTTCCTCTATGTTGGGCCTTTCAACATAGAAATAATCTCCCCATTCGAATTCTCGAATTACTGACGGCGGTGTCTTCTTCTTTCCCTGTTGCGGCACTTCTCTATACGAATAGGTCAAAGGCAATCTGTGAAGTGTACCGGAAATCCCGAGTGAATCTGCCATCTCCTTTGGGACAAATGCGGGCTGGCCATACTCTTCTTCAGTTTCAGGGTCATTTACCTGCACGAAGCCCACGCCAACGATCTCAACAAGATCTTCTGCCCTCCCCAAAAAGGGATAATATGGTGGGCAGTTTAGAACCTGAAGTATCTTCTCAAGGAGCAAGTGGTCTTTAGAACCAATGTGTACTGTAAGCGTAACTCCATTGAGGACATTAACAACCATAGGCCGTTTTGTCTCACTGTAAGTTCCGCCTGCGGCCGGTGACATCTTCTTATACCACTGGTAATCCTCCATAATGCCGTTGTGAGAGCCCTGAATACTGAAATTTAGACCCGGAATAAGGCTGTCGGCCCCCAGAAGGCTGTGTATCATTCCATTTACAGTACATGGAGTCGGAAGCGGATAACTCTCAACTATCTCCAGCGAGAAAGGGATTCTGTAGACCGCCGTCTCCTGGTATAACTTTGCTTTAAGAAATTCCATAAAATCACTGCCCGCTGTATACAGACTTGACCAGATTCTTCATTCCCTCTATCGCCTGTTCGGGCGACATGACACTTTCGTCAAACTCATTTGCCCAGTAACCCTTGCGAGCACCAATGAATGTCTCTCCATCTTCTATGGATTCGGATATTTCCTTTATTGGATCAAGATCTATTACTGGTTTGTCTCCATCCCAGGCAATCGAGATGGCGTTCATGAAAAACGGATTCTTGATCTTATAGACTCCGCCTGCAACGAAGACAGGTTTCAGGTCTTCTCTCCTGCCGCGGATATCTCTGTAGAGATATTTGATTATCTCAAGGAGTTCGCAGACTCTCTTGCTTCTTTCTTCAGAAGAAACCTCCGCCTTTCTTTCTTCTTCGGGTAGCGACAGGTTCCACTCTTCGGTACCCACTCTGTCGAGATCGACCGTAACGGTATACCTGTAGAGAGAACGGTGATTCTCGGCGTTCGCAATGTTAGGATTCTCTCCTGCCCTGTCTGCCAGCCACTTGTTCGTCTGGAACTCTACTTCGTAGTTGAACGGTTCAAGGGCTATTGCGGGAGTTAGTCTTACAGGGGCAACTCTGGTCGCCGTTTTATCTTCACTACCTTTGCTTTTTGTCTTCATATAACCGAACAGATCGATCTCGGTAGAGGACTCTATGCTTTCTTCTGCGATGAACTGGACCACCTTATTCTTTCCTGATCCTTCCGCCTTTACCGCAGAGAGCTTCCAGCCAAAGCTCTCGTTGCCCATCTTGACTATGCTGTATCTGAGAGACTGTCTGGAGGAGAAATCGTACTCGTTTCCATTTGCACGCTTCAGCTTTTTAAGAGTGGCCACATTTCCGAACCCTTCACCAAAGTTCAATGATTGCCCTTCCACTACGACGGTTAATGTCAAGCCCCTGTTATGCTTTTCCATTACTGGTTACCTCCTTTATCTTCGTTGTCATCTTTCCCTTTTCCCATAAGGAATCCCGTCATGAAGGCAAAGGCCTTCTCTTTGAAAGTAGCGGTCGGAGACTCGCTAAGAAGCCCCACTATCTCCTCTGGAATTGACCTGTCGCTGTTTATGTATATCTTCAGTAGATTTTCGTAGAACTCCTCGGCTTTGTTGTTGTGGATGAGCGAGAGGAGAACGTAAGACATTCTCTTCTTTTTATCAAGCTCAAAGTGTGTGAAATCTCTTTGACCTATCTCCTGATACTTCCTCAATATGCCATAGTTACCTCTTTCGCCCATGTTCTTTGCACCTCCATCTATTTCCGATCTAATTGAGTTTCTTCTTGCGGATAGTAAAATTGTGTTGAAAGCAGATATGAGCAACCAGACGAAATACCCATCGGTCTTGACAAAAGTTCTCAGAGCAAGAAAGACAGGTTCCATTAAGTCTTTGCCATTTATGAGGTTCTTGAGAACCAATTGCTTCATAGGACCTTCTTCATTTGTTCCCTCAGTAAGGAGTATCCTGCCTGTTATGTTCTTCAGGTTCGTGTCTACAGTTTTGGGATCGGCAAAGAGTCTAGCGACATCGGGAGAAAGGCTATAAGTTTTGAGATTTGGAGTATCCTTCTGTGGCTTTGCAAGCATCTCTATAAACTGCACGTTCTCAAGTGACCACTGCGATTTCCTTTCTATATGACCTGATAGAGATAGCTCTATAACTCTCTCATATAGGGTCTCCCCCTTTTCAAGGGAGTATACAAGAGAGATTCCTTCGTTCAAATTGAACAGTTCTTCTATTCCGAGAGCCGCAAGATTTACGAAAACCTCGTTTGTCTTGTCAACATGATCGTAAGGCTTCCTGGTCAATCCAGCGTAAGCGCAGACCAGTAAGAATCTGCAGACAGGACAAACGTACATATGTGGTTCCAGATTGTAGAAGTAGTTAACAAACTTATTTAGGCTTACCCCAAGAGGAGAGAACAGGGATTTCGAGAAGATAGAATTTCCTTTTTCCAGAGGTTTGGACCTGACTCTGGAGCACATCGAACACAGCGGTTGAGAATTATCCTGTGTTCCATCCAGCGAGTCAATAGCTGGATGTACAAATTCCTCGTCGATTGACTCCGCACGCTTTGAGGTTTTGCTGGATGGATTTGCTATAAGGGGCAGATTGGCATAGTAATTCAAAAGCAAGTTGAATTCAGTAGGAAACTTTGAGAGTTTTTCAATAGTTTTGGTTACTTGCTTCTTCCTTTCGCTTAGAGAGTCCTTGTTCTTGGGCTTTTCAGCGAGTTGCGTCTCTACATCTTTCAACGCTTCTTCAAGGCTCTTGATTGCAATTTTCGTCTGTTCTTCCAGATCTTCGTTATATGGAAGATTATCGATAAGTTCTTTTGTGTACCAGTAAAGACTATAAGCAAGATACTTGTGCCCGAAGTTATCCAGCAGATCTTCTGTCAGCTCTATTGAACCGTCTGCGTTGAAGAGCTTGGCAATATCTACGCCAGAGTACTTCAAGATTCTCAGGAAACCAACTATACCCATGTTTATTAGCCAGTTAGATGCGTAGACTTTCATGATATCAGCTCCAGCATTCCAAATCCCTGCGATGTCCTCGTTCCTATTCCCGCATCATACAGGAACTGAAGCATATTGGTCGAAGAGATTAGCTCGAAAACCCCTTTGAATCCTGTGTGGTAGGTTCCCATGTGCTTCACCACAACTCTTTTCAGTTCAAGAGGAATAAGCTCAACGCTTCCATTGAACTCCTCCGAGAAGTATTCTTCGTATCTCACTTTACAGAAGTGATTCATGCTGCCATAGAAGGCATCTTCTCCAGGCAGCAGATATCTTGATCCATTATCTGGACTTGATTTCACCAAGACGGGGCAGCTAGAACGAACACGGATTCTATCTTTCGATCTGATAAGAGTGTTTACAGGCTTAATGTCTTTAAGCTTGATCTTAGAACCAAAGATTGCGTATTCGCGGTTCTTCCTGAGACCGTTATAGATCATCGCGATGAGTTTGGTGTCTGGGCTGGAGAGTTCAAAGAGAAAGGTTGGGAAATTTAAAATAATGGTCTCGTTTTTCTTGTCTATCCGCATGTCCTTTCCAAAGCAACAGTTGAAGACAATATTTCTGCCGGCACGTCCGCCGTAAACTCTTTCGAACTCTTTTTCAGAGAAAGTTCTTAGTGATTCCTTTATAAGCGACATGAATCCCTTTCGATAGTCCAAAGGAACGGGGTCCGGAGTTTCATACGTTGCGAGCAATCGCAAAACTATCACCTCAATTCATCTTGTGTAGGCAATATTAATTTGACAATTAGTGTTAAGGTAACAACGTAATGCCCTATTTAAGCGATTCATAATTGTTCTGGCAAAGACTTCATAAGGCTTGATTTATGTTCATTATATCGCTTGTAACAAATAAATCAAAATCCAAGAATGTATTAAGGCCTTTTGAAAGGATGCAACGGATTATGCGGTTACAAAGACACGAAAGTGTCGAAAAACAAGAGCTTCTGAAAGGATCTACAAGTAAGAATTGCACTGGCACATAAGGATAGAAAAACTCACCTCCCTGTAGTAAGTGGCTGAAGTATCGCCCATTCGAAGAGTAATTGGTTCAAGTCCAAACACCAGTGTAGACAAAACAAATAAGAGAAAGAAGATAGTTCTTCGCATTTCGAGCCTCCTTTTCTCGTTCCAGACATCCCCCAAAAACGATCGAATCCAAACAGAATTATAAAGGAGTTTACATTGAAAACAAAATTCATCCTTTTCGATCATTGGAAAAAAAGACCCGGCATCATTGCCGGGCAAAAAAGAAGGTGAAAAACACTTGGTTCTTTTTGTGTTCTAGTGGCTCAGAATCATTACGTTTCTCAATCGCTATCTGCAAATAGTACTTCCTTTCGTGACAGACTCCGTTTTTTACATTCAGTTAACCTTAGGGAATAGATACCAGGTGATTGTTCGTCGTTTCAGAGGTAAGAGCCTTGTTCTTGGCTATTGGGAAGGTCTCTGCGGACGCAAGGCTGGGAAAAGCATCCCAGGAAGTGATGCGCCGAAAGATCACGGGCGGAAGTGATGCCCGAAGGATCATCCGGGGAAGTGATGCTGCTTTGCAGGAGGCAAAAAGGAGCCAGTCTGCTGCGCAGGCCAGTCTCTGCCTTGGCAGAGGCCAGTCGCACTTCGTGCGGCCAGTTCCGCTTTGCGGGGAAAGGGCCGCTTGGCCAGAAGACGCTGCACGCTGATCGCTGGGAAGAGCCTTCTTCCAGATAGTGAATCCCTCCGTCCTTCGACAAGAGCAGCTGCAAATTGACAGACACATTGCCGCATGCCCGGACGAGTGAGCAGAGCGGCTTCAAAGAGCACACACCCCATCGCAAGCGGCCCCCCTCGAGCGGGGATTTAGAGGCGGACTCGAAAAGAACATACCAAGATGCAAGGCTGCCTCCGGCAGGAAGCCTCTCAGGTCCACCGTCAAAGGTTCTCCGTCCTCCGAATCGCGACCAAGAGCATAAGTGATGCCGCTTTCAGCGGGAAGCATTAGAAGCCAGTCAAGAGGCGAGAATCATCGCCGCCGGTACCACTTCGTGGTGCCAGTCTCAGCTTCAAGCTGAGGCCAGTCACTGCAAGCAGTGGCAACATGTGACTTTCATTTTGCTTGCAGTATTGGCTATTATCAGAACTTCAACTGACAAGCGCGTAAGAGACAACCGAAAGGACCGGCACAGATACTAATCTCCTGGCGCTGTCTTTTACATAAGGGCAGTCTCAATATGAGTGATCTTGTAGGAAGTCGTACAGGATCTCTGCGGTTGTGAAGGCGAGGGCGGTAACGGTGTCGGCCGCCCCGTAGTATATGGCGATTTTGCCCGTTTCGGGGTCCTGAAGGCTTGCGCAGGGGAAGGTGACGTTGGGGACGTCGCCAATGTTTTCGTAAGGCATTCTCGGGTTGAGTATGTAGTGTTTCGACCTTTTGATTACTTTCCAGGGCCTTTCCAGATCGAGAAGGGCTACGCCGGTGCTGTAAATGAAGCCGTTGCAGGATGTCCATACTCCGTGATAGATTAGCAGCCAACCTTCCGAGGTCTCTATTGGAATCGGTCCGGCCCCCACTTTGGTCGATTGCCAGCCAGACACGGGTGACATTACATGCCTGTGGCAGCCCCAGTGAATCATGTCGGGGCTCTCGCTGTAGAAGATGTCTCCGAAGGGAGTGTGACCGTTGTCGCTCGGCCGGCTCAACATTGCAAACTTTCCTTTGATCTTTCTCGGGAAGAGGACCCCGTTTCTGTTGAAGGGAAGGAATGCGTTCTCAAGCTGATAAAATCTCTGGAAATCGTAAGTGTAGCCAACGCCTATGGTAGGCCCGTGATAACCGTTGCACCAGGTTATGTAGTATCTGTCTTCCAGGAAGACGACTCTGGGATCGTATCCGTAAACGAATCGGCCTATTTCCGGGTCTTCGGCATTAAATTCGATTCTCTCCTGATCTATGTTCCACGACAATCCGTCTTTGCTTCTTCCCGAGTGAAGCTCCATGACAAGCTCTTTCGTATCTATACGGAATACTCCCCTGAATTCATCCTTGTAGGCTACGACGGCGCTGTTGAAGATGCTGTTTGCGTCTCTCACCGTTTTCCGTGTGATTATGGGGTTTTTCGAGTATCTCCAGACCGGTTCGAGATAATCTTTGGGTCTCTCTTCCCAGGGGAGATTTTTGAGTTTATGGCCGAGCATTGTGATCGACAAAGAGGTCCTCTCCTTCCTCTCTCCTATACGGCTTTAACCGATTCCCTTTCGACGAGGGCCGTGGGCAGAACTATATTCCTGAATACTCTCTTCTGGGTGAGCCTCAATCTCTCTATAAGCAGCTGGGCCGCGGCGCTTCCCATTTCGATTCTCGGTTGCGAGACGGTGGTTAATGTGGGGATCGTATAGGGCGCGTGAACGGAATCGTCGAACCCGATCACGGATACGTCGTCTGGGACACGAACACCGTTTTTGTGAAGCTCCTGCATTGCCCCCATTGCCACGTGGTCGTTGACGGCAAAGATCGCCGTGAAATCGATACCGAAATCCCGAAGGTGATCACGGATCGCCTCCTGCCCGTGGTGAGGTTCGAAACCCCCTATCCTCGAGACTTTCAGATCGAAATCCGAGGTCCTCGAAGCGAATTTCCTCATCCCCTTCAACCTCTCCTTTGAAGCGTGCACTCCTTCCTGCCCCGGGAGAAAGAGAACCCGTCTGTGCCCCTTTTCGTAGAGGAATTTCGCAACGTTGTATGCCGCATATGAGTTGTCTATGTTTACGGAATCGGCCTTGACTTCTCTTATAGGGGAGTCGACGGCGACAACGACTATCCCACTCTCTATGAACCTGTTGAGCATGTGCTCGTCGCTGTGAAGAGTCGCAACTATGACTCCATCTACCTTTCGCTGGAAGTATTCGTTCAGAATCTCCTGTTCACGACTGACCATTTCTCTGGCCATGGCAAGCATCACGTTGAAACCGTTTTTGTGAGCATAATCCTCAACTCCCATGAAGATTTCGCCGTAATGGTTTCCCATGGTGTTGGGCAGGAGGACGCCCAGGGTTCTGTAGAGACTCCTCTTTCGAATCGAAGGCATGGGATGGTAGTTGAGTCTGTTGATCACCCTCAACACGCGCAGCTTCGTATCTTCGGAAACATAGCCGCTTCCGTTCAATACCCGAGAGACGGTCGCAATCGAAACCTCGGCTTCGGCAGCGACATCCTTTATCGTCACCATCCAGTCCTTTCCCCCTATTCGATGAGCAGGGTTTCGTCAAAAATGTCGTACGGCTCTTTCAGCATCTTCTTGAAACCATTAACCGAGCCCTGCTTTATGATTTCTTTCAAAAGGTAGTAGGAGGGTCTCGGAGTGAGGCTTCCATCTTTGAAGTCCACACTGACCAGTCCGAAACGCATCCCAAGGCCGGAAGCCCATTCATAGTTGTCGGTGAGAGACCAGTGCATGTACCCCTTCACGCTGAAGCCCTCTTCAATAAGCTTTTCCACTGCTTTCAGGTGGCCTATGAGATAGTATGGCCTCAGTCCGTCCGTGGCATCGGCGATTCCATTCTCGGTTACGAAGACTGGAACGTCGTACCTTCTCATAGTCGTCTTCAGTATATTGTATAACCCTTCGGGGTAGATCTCCCAGCCGAAATCGCTCGTCGGTCTGCCGGATCTGGAAAGCGAGGTGGGCTTGCAGCCCTGCCCAAATCCCGGCAGGGTTCTGTATCCGCTGTCGCTCTCTTCATCGCTTTCTACTACCATCCGTGAATAGTAATTCAGGCCCAGAAAGTCCGTACTATCTTTTATGCGGTCGATAAATTCAAACTGAGCTTTCAGGGCAGGATCGACCGCCCTTTCCTCCCCGTCTATCCAGCTTATAGCGTAGATCAGCCCTACCGGAGAGCTCGTTTCTTTCTTTAGTTCCTCGTATCCAAGTAGATGGGCATTGATTAGATTGTCGCGGGCTACCCGCGCCAGTTCGGGCCTGATTATCGAGGGAGGGAACCCAGAGGCTCTGTTTCTGTAGCCAAGCGTAGCCAAGACATTCGGTTCATTCTCGGTCGACCACATGTCGACGATGTCTCCGAGTCTCCTTCCGCAGAGACCGGCAAATTTACGGAATTCCTCCGCAGCGCGGGGATCGGCCCAGCCCCCGGCGGTGAAATCGGAGTATCTGTTGACCCTAATCGGTTCGTGGAGCCAAATGGGGAGTGAGAAATGGTTGAGATTGACTATCACCTTCATTCCTCGGTTTCTTATGTCCCCGATGATCCCTCTGTAATGCTCTATCGCTTCAGTGTTGCATATGTCATCCAAATCATCTGCCCATCTCTCGAAAGTCGGTTTGGGGAGGATTCTGGACCACTCAAGGCCTATTCGTATTATATTCATTCCCGCGCCGGCAGCAAGTCTGTGGAACTCCTCGAAACCTGTCCAGTAATTCGGCCCGCTTTCGGGAAACGTCCCGCTGACTATCCCGTTTTCGATGTTCAATTTATCATGAGCCCAAACGTACCAGTCCGAGCCGCGGTCGATGCTCTCGGGGGAGTTCCTGCCCATCTCGAACTGAAATCCCGAAAGAGAGGCACCGAACAGGAAATCTTCGCCAAACATGTCTTCATCTCCTTTGTACGGCAACATAGTGATCCTCTTCAACTTCCACCATTTCATGTTCCGCATCCACGATGGGATCGAAACACTTCCGTCCGTCTATTTTCTTTTTGTGATCGCTTTCAATATTCTCCCACTTTTTGTCGAGCCTCGGTACTGAAGAGAGAAGTTTGCATGTGTAATGGTGCTGGGGGTTGAAGAAAACTTTGTCAGTTCTTCCCATTTCTACGACATGACCTTTGAACAGTATCACAGCTCTTTCGCTCAAATAGTAGCCGAGAGACAGGTCATGAGTTATGAAGAGGATTGAAAGCCCCTTCTTTTTGAGGTCTGCGAGCAGGTTCAAAACGTCGATTCTTGTAGAGGCGTCGAGCATGCTAATCAGTTCGTCGGCAACTAGAAGGTTCACGTCCAGCAGCAGGGCCCTGGATATCAGGATTCTCTGGAGCTGTCCGCCGCTCAGCTGATGAGGATACTTGCCCAGAATCTGATCCGGATCGAGGCCAACCAGTTTCAGGACCGTGTGGACCTTGTCCATCCAGTCGCTGTAGTGCATCTTCGCAAAGAAGACCGATCTAAGATTCTCGAAGACTCTGTCAACTTTGAAGATAGGATTATAGGAGCTGAAGGGATCCTGAAAGACGCCCTGGACCTTTCTGTAATAGTCTCTTAGCTCTGCGCCCTTCAGCCCGCTTATATCACGTCCGTCAAGTCGTATTTCCCCTTCGGTGATTGTCAACAATCTCAAGATCATCTTTCCTATGGTGCTTTTTCCGCTCCCGCTCTCGCCTATGAGCGAGGTGACCTCTCCCTCTTCGATCTTGAATGAGACGTTGTTTACGGCCTTGAGCCTGCCTGAAGAGAACATTCCCGTCTTGAAGACCTTCGTCAGATTACTGAGCTCAAGCATCTAGTTCACTCCCCAGCAGGCCACCCAGTGTGAAGGCTCAATTTCAACTATGGGCGGTTCCTCTTCGCATTTTTCGAAGGCGATCGGGCATCTGTCCTTGAATCTGCAGCCCCGCGGAGGCGAGAGGAGTTGAGGGGGTTTTCCAGGGATCCCTTTCAGTCTCTTATCTGTGTAGTGAACGCCGACCTCCGGCAGAGACGAGATAAGCATCTTCGTGTAGGGATGGACGGGCCTTTTTATTATCACTTCCGTGGCGGCCCGCTCGACAAGCTTGCCCGCGTACATTATAAGAATAGAATCGGCTATCTGGTAGAGTATGGAGATGTCATGGGTAACGAAGATGATGCTTTTGACGAAGCCCTTGTCCCTGAACTCCACGATCATCTCAGCCACTGCTCGCTGAGTCGAGACATCCAGGGCCGATGTGATCTCGTCGGCTATCAGCAGAGAGGGATTCAGAAGCGTCGAGATAACCATTACGGCCCTCTGCTTCATTCCGCCCGACAGTTCTACGGGATACATCTTCAGGACCGATCTATCCAGACCCACGAGATCCAACCTCCTGTTGAGTTCGGGGAGAGTCTTTTCATATCCCACGCCGTGACAGGCGAGAAGATCTGAGATGAGTCTCTTGAGCTTCACGGTGGGATTCAAGGCATTCATGGCATACTGAGGGATTATCGAGATTCTCTTGTATCTGAAGTCGTTCATCTTTCTTTGATCGCCGATTGGGAGTGGATTTCCGTCAAGAGAGGCACTGCCCTCCACGAGTTTCATCGGAAGGCGAAGCATTATTAGGGAGTTGCTGAGAGTCGATTTTCCGCAGCCCGATTCTCCGGCAATTCCTGCTATCTCCCCATCACGAAGGTCGAAACTCACACCGTCCAGTGCCTTTATATCTCCCTTAAGAGTCTGGTAATAGACTCTAAGGCCATCCACGCTTAGAGACATTGTCACAGCTCCCTCAATTTAGGATTGAAGACTTCGTCCAGTCCAGTATTCATAAAGTAGAGCGCGCCGACGATAGCCGTAATGGCTACTCCGGGAGGTATCAGCCACCACCACATTCCTAGCTGAATTGCGCTCCAAAGAACCGCATTCTGCATCATGAGTCCGAGCGAGATCCCCTGAGTCGGGCCGAGCCCGATGAAATCAAGCGTAACGGCCGCGAGAATGGCGCCTCCAAACTGGAGTATGAACGTCATGAAGAGATAGGACATCATGTTTGGAGCGATCTCCCCAAAGATTATCCTCAAGGGTTTCATGCCAGTGATTCTTGCGAGGTCCACAAAGTCCCTCGTTCTCAAAGTGAACGTCTGGGCCCTTATCGCTCTCGCCGCCCACGGCCAGGAGGTGAGCCCTATAAATATGCTCTGGACGAGTATTCCCCTGTACGGCAGATAAGCCGCAACAATGAGAAGGAGGGCCAGCGTCGGTATCACGGTTACCACATTGGTCAACATGTTGAGCAGTTCGTCGATCATGCCTCCATGGTAGCCGGCTACGAAGCCGATTAGGACTCCCAGAACTGTCGCTAGACCTCCGGCAACCAATCCGACCAGGAAGGTTGACCTCAGCCCATAAACCGTCTGCGAGAAAACATCCTGCCCGAAGGTTGTGGTTCCTAACCAGAACTCTTTTGAAGGAGGGTGGTAACCTGGCCCCGCATAATCGAGCGGTCCGTACTTCGCGAAGAGAGGTCCGAAGATCGCCAGTAAGATGAAGATCACCAGTATGAAAAAGCCGACCTTCAAACGTCCGTTCCTCAGGGCGAAGTATAGAAATTCATTCTTTGTCTTCATACAGTCTCTCCTTCTGCCGTGTGCCTGATTCTCGGATCGATCAGTATATACGCGATATCCAGAATGATGTTAGCCAACAACACGCCGACGATTATGAACAGAAAACAGCCCTGTATGAGGAAGTAATCCTGATTCATTATCGCTTCCTTTAGAAGATATCCGATGCCGGGGTATGAAAAGACGACTTCGGTAGCAAGAGCCCCGGCAACTATGACACCTAGCTGGAGAGCCAGTCCCGTGATCTGAGGAAGGACCGCGTTCTTATAGGCATACCGTCTGACCAGTCTTCCCGAGGCACCCAGAGATTCAAGGTATCTGGAATACTCGGCCTCGAGTTCGTAGATGATCATGTTACGCATTCCGATGGCCCAGCCTCCAAATTGCACGAGAAAGAGAGAGCTGAAGGGAAGTATCCAGTGCTTCAGGAAATCCCAGATGAAGGTCCAGCTCCAGTTGGGAACCATTGAAAAACTGTAGGCACCCGCTATGGGGAGAACGTCTAGCGCGACCCCAAAGAACCAGGCCAGAAGTATACCGAGCCACATGTAGGGCGTGGCCGTAAGCACGTACCATATAGGCAAGACGATGCCGTCAAGTTTCTTCTTCCTGGCGGCGAAGGCGCCGAACTTGTTCCCGGCTATATAACTCAACATTATTGCGGGAATCAAAAGGGCAAGATCAAAGGGCAGGGCCCTGGCTATTACCCTCGTAACGGGAGCCCCTGTAACATATATGCTGACTCCGAGATCGCCTCTGAAAAGGCCCGCCCAAAAAGCGAAATACTGGTGAAGGGGCGACTTGTCCAGCCCGTAGATCTCGTTAAGGTAGCCGGCGATTACCTCGGTTGTATCCGATCTGGTGGAAAACCTAGACAGTAGGTTCGTAATTGGATTGCCGGGCATGAATCGCGGTATCATCCAGTCTATCGTAACCGCAAATACAAATGTCAGCAGGTAGATTATTATCTTTCTTCTGAAATAGGCTCCCACAGTCTGAGTCTCCTTCCTTTACCCTACCCACGTGATGGAGAGCTTCATCTTCTTGCCCAACCAAAAGTTATTTTCAGTTGAAAGTGCGATACTCTATCCCTTCCGATCACCCATTTAGATTTCGAGGCTCTTCAGGCTCTCGCTTGACAGAGAGAGGCGATTAGACAGGTTTTTCTTTCTTCATAAATTGCTGAAAGTTGGTTCAATAATGTTTAGAGACTGCGCGTATGAAGACCTGGGTGCAACCTTATACTCATAGGCAGTCCGGCATCTCGATCTCTCCAGTCTGTACCATTATCGCTATTGTCTTTCGGAATTCGGACGTCTTGCTAGAACTCTCTTGTTCGTCGCTCAGCGAAAAACAACACTGGGAGCCCGAACATGACAGGTTGAATCTCGCATGAGCCAAACCGTTTAATCTCAGTCTGCCAAAAGCCCCCACGGGCCGGAAGTCCATGGGGGCGAAGATTATATTCCGCTACTTAGCCTCCAGGGCTGTCAGCATGAATATACCACCGAGCTGCCATTTTCCGTTCCAGGTACATGGATAGTAGTGAGGACCATGTTCGCTCGGCCAGTTGGTCCAAACATTGGTACTTGCCTGGAACCACATTCCGTTGAACCAGAGGGGAACGTAGGGAATCTCTTTCAAGAAAAGCTCTTCCAGTTCCGACATGATCTTTTGACCAGTCTCGTAGTCATCGACAGGCGTTCTGTCGAAGGCTTCCATCAACTCAAAGGCCTTGGGATTGTTGTATTTTCCGTAGTTGCCCTGAGTCTGCTGTTCTCTGATATCCCAGAATAGCCAGTAGTAGTAACTCCATACTGTGTTAGACAGGTTGCTGTTGAAGTTGTTTATCGCCATATCGAAGTTGCCGCCGTAAAGCTCGTCCTGATACCTCGAATAGTCGGGGAACTCGGCCTTTGCGTTAATGCCCACGGCGTTCAGGTTGTTGGCAATTATCTTTATCGACTCCATCCAGTCGGTCCAGCCGAATGGAACTATTATAGAGAGCTCTATCTCGGAACCGTCCGGCGCCTCGACAAATCCGTCTCCGTTAATGTCCTTGTAGCCCGCATCGGCAAGGACCTTTTTGGAAACCGATGGATCGTACTTGAATCCATACTGCTCGACAACCTTTTCATCGTAATACTTCATCCAGGCGTCGATAGGAAGGAAGCCAAGCGGGTTAGACTTGATTACCTGGTTTTCGAAAACCCTTGTGACTATGTCGTCGGCGTTTATTGCCCAGGCAACGGCCTTCCTGAAGTTAACATCGTCCATCGGCTTTCTGCTGTTGTTTAGAAAGAGAACTGCCGTATTGTCGGAAAGCATGTAAGGCGCGCCATCGAAATATGTATGGATTCCGTAAGCGGATTTGACGGCGGGGATTCCGGGAAGGAAGAAGTTACTGATATCCAGTTCCCCTTTGAAGATCATACCGAGAGCTACGTTGTTTCCCGAAACGGTGAGGTAGACTATTCTCTTGGGCGTAGGCTTTATCCCCAGCTGCTCGATAGCCCACCAGTTTTCGTTTCTCAAATAGATCATTCTGTCCTGACCGTAACCTTCGGCTGTGTAGCAACCCGTTCCAATAGGACCCTCGTTCGCTCCAGTCAGAATTTCGGCTTCCGTCTTGTTTTTCCATATGTGCTCGGGAACCATAGGCAACTGATAGAGCTGGAAAGACCATTGCTGATACAGCGGTTCGGTGAAGTGGACTCGCACAGTCAGTCTATCTACAATCTCCACTTCCTTCATCCAGTTCCACATGGAGCTGTAATGGACTCCGGGATACTTCTTTGCGATGTCGAATGTGAATTTCACATCTTCGGCATTAAACTCCTCTCCATCCGTCCAGTATACTCCGTCTCGAAGCTTCAGCTCGTAGGTCTTTCCGTCTATCCATCCTCCATCCACTGCAAGCCAGTGTATCATCTCGTTGCTCAGAGGATCGAACATAAACAGGTATTCATAGATTAGACCGTTGGTTCCGGTCATAATCGCCCATGGGGTAAATGGATTCCAGTTGTTCGGTGGACTCCAAAGGCCTCCACCGGCGTACAGAGTTTCCTTTCGATCGTAAACTTGACCAATAGCGAGGCTACTAACGAGTATGATGGCCAGAAGTAATAAAATGAACCTCTTTTTCATATACCCAACCTCCTTTACTTAGCCTTATGGGCTCCGACAACATAATATTCCTGAAAACATTTACATATTAAAGCGATCTCAGGTCGATATTTCTCAGAAATCTGGAATTATCATCGAACTGTGCATAATGCTTTCTACATTCACAAATAATTAACGCTATTTCAAGGTAAACCGTGTAGCCTTCCGCATGCATTATCTGAATTATCTTCAGTGAAGTTCGTGTAAGTGTTCTTCTCTCGCAAAAGAGTGACAAAGATGAATTTGTTTTTGCCGTTTTATGCGGAAAATGTTTTTCAAAGGATCCAAATGAAATCCTCGCTTGTGAAAATGGTTTTCATGTATCGGTTCGTTAGGGTCGAAATCCTTATTGCAAGAACCCGTCCT
The DNA here is from genome assembly GCF_003664935.1 of Mesotoga sp. H07pep.5.4. NCBI lineage: Bacteria > Thermotogati > Thermotogota > Thermotogae > Kosmotogales > Kosmotogaceae > Mesotoga > Mesotoga sp. H07pep.5.4. Next base: position 22,254 of record NZ_JFHM01000032.1, on the reverse strand, counting down.
TGGATAAGATCAAACCCAGATCCCGAAACAAGTTCGGGATGACAGCTAACGGTTACTCCGAAAAGGCTAGATTCCGTCATTCCTACAAAGCTCCTGGTCGGAATCTCGATAGTATTGCTTCATGGCTCTCCTCGGTGAATGGTGACTACTTTCTTGCTCTTCCAACCTCTGGCCACTAACCTCTAACCTCGGTTCCCGTATCAAGTCGGGATGACAATGTTAGGCGATTACGAAAACGTCACATACCATCATCCTCAGGAAGCCCGACCTTGGTCCTTCCAAGAGCAAGAACCCGTCCTTCGGGAAGAATGGTTCTTCGTTGCTAAGCGTCCAGGTTGTTCGGGGTTTGTCTTCCCGATCAGGCGAGGACTTCTGCAACGTAGTATCCTTGTCATTCAGGTCTTTCAATTGATCTTCAAAGGGTTTGGTTAGTTTTTGGTCGACACTTTACGTAGCTCGTCAAGGACACGTTCACATTCTTTTCAACAAGCCGTTCCGTTTGTTTACGGGCGGGACCGTTCCAAGCGTATCGTACGCAGCCGCTGACTATCTATAAGAGCCCGCTCGAAAGAATGACTCACCGAGTACAGGGTCGATGGGCTCTGACCAATCGTTCTTTCATCGGTTTGGGCAACAAGATTGTTTTCAGCTTCTCATGCAGCCGCGTGGCACCGGAGGATTCACTTTTTCTACTCGGCAGCGTTATCTTTCCCGACAAGTGGTCTTCGGTGGCTTTCAATATGTTTTGAGAAGCGGGTCGTCCAGAAGGTTTTTGCCCCAGAGCAACATATGAACTCTCGGAACAATCAAACGCAAGATTTTCTCTGCTTCTTTATCGATCTCAGGAGTGACTGGATATACGGCGCATCCCAGCCACCAAGTGTTTTCTTGCTTCCGGCATACTCACACTCCGGCTGGCTGTGATTAAACTTTTCAGGGACTTGGCTACCAATTCAGCGAATGATTCGACTCTGTCGGCACATCGATCATGGCTGTCAGTCTTGTGCCTTGACAGTGTTCTCGAATAAAAACCAGGCGTGAATACCGGCCCTTTCTGGAGTTTCTATCAGCAAGCAGGGGAGGGGGAGTTCATGTGTTCGATAACTGCTCGATCAAAGGTATCGCGTAGGCATTCCAGGCCTGGATCGTACAACCGCCAGCGGGAAGTATTTCCGGTAACGCCCCGTACATTTCGCTTTTTAGAGAGTTCTGAAGAGACAAGATGAACTTTTCAGAAAGGTCCGGCCTTCCGTATCTGATTCCCGCTTCTATGGCAAGGAGAGTGGGAAGTGACCAGACAATATCGTTTTTGTCACCCTCTCCATAATCGCCTGCTTCGAAGGTTTTTAGAGGGAGCGAGTGTATCAGCCCCGGCTCCTTGAAGTTGCCTATCTTCTCCATTTTTGCCAGCAATCTCTCCCCGATTTCTCTCCGGATGAGACCCATGGACAGTGGATAAATTTGTATAAAGTGACCCTCGAAATTCCCGCTTTTTTCGGTGAGGGCGTCGTAAAAAAGGCCATCTTTGCCGTACCAGTCTTTTAGAAACTCACGATCGTATTTTTCAAGAAGCCAAGCCGCGAACTGAGAGTTTTTGAGATCTTTCATCATGTTCGAGTCGCGTAGCTCTTTCAGCATAGAGTATAGCCAGCAGGCGGAATCCAACAGAGCAAATTCGCCACTGATGGGTACTTCTACGATGCCTTCACCCTGAGGATACAGCTTTCGCGAAAGGTGACCGGAAACGTGTGAAAACGCGTTGTCCACAAGTTCTAAGTACTCTTTTTTGGAAGTCTTTACCGCATACTTCAGGGCTAGATAGGCAAAAGCGATTATCTCGTTCATTCTTCCGTAAGCGTATATCCTGCCCGCCGTAGTAACTTCGTGAGGGGCCAGGCCGTTGCCGAATTTCGCGAGATTGTCTATCGTCTTTCCCACAAGTTCCAGCATGGGCGTTTCGAGAAGTCCGAGGCAGGTATAGACTCCATCGATCCCGAACCACCAGGGAAACTCTCCCAGCCCAGCGACAAATCCGCATCCCACGTCTCTTTCGAAGAAGAGTTCAAGAGCTCCAGCCCTTGCCCAGAATGGTATAGTGTCCTGGAATGGTGGAAGATATCGACGGTTGTGTTCCTCCCGGTCAAGGAGGTATTGTTCGTAACCCTCTTTCCCGGGTCTGCCCAGAGCAATAACCGCTTCAAGAGTGCCCCTTCTGCCGAGTTTCAGCCAGTCGCCTTCCGATGTGGCCTTTCCGTTCACTTTGACGAAAGAACTCATGCCCTCTAATTCGCGCCAGACGATCGTGTCCCGGCCTCGATTCTCCACTTTCACCGAGATGTTTCCAGAAGGTCTGTCTTCGAGCCACACTAGATCCATCTCCTGTCTGAGGCAGAACTCGATCTTGGCACGACTCTCAATTCTGATGGATATAAATGGCCGTTCAGGGTGGGCAAGAATCCGGAGGTCGGCCCCGGGATAGTTGACAATTCGTTCCGAGACTTTGTTCTGAAAGCCTGTCGGCGAAACCCTCTTTCCATTGAGCGAGAGAGAATACGAAGAGAATAGCCTGTAGTTATCTAGCCAAAACCCGCCCATCTTTCCCTTCAAATGCCAGCCAATGTTTTCTGCGTTTCCGTCGATACCTCCAAAAAAATATGCCCTCCTGCCTGCCACGTAGTAGTCAAAATTATCCATCAGCCTTTCACCCCGGATGAAACGCCTGTATCTATGAACTGCCTCTGGAAGATCAGGAAAATGATTATCATTGGAATCGTCATCATTATGGAAGCTGCCATCATATACTGCCAGTACGTATAGTAACTTGTCCGGTAGAAATCAAGGCCCACAGTTAGGGTAAACATCTCCTTTCTCGAGGTCATGAGCAGCGGCCAGAGAAAGTCGTTCCAGGTGCCGACAAAGATGTATATGGCCAATGCTGAAATGGCCGGTTTTGAGATTGGCAACACGACTTTGAAGTAAGTCTTGATTATCGAGGCGCCATCGATTCTTGCGGCCTCTTCCATCTCCCTGGGAATACCCATGAAGAACTGCCTCATCAGAAAGATCCCAAAGACACCGGTTAGCTTGGGGAGAAAGAGGCCGTAATAAGTGTTCACGAATCCGAACCTCACCATGAGGTTGTAATTGGGTATCAGCGTGACGTGACCGGGGATCATGAGTGTGGCTAGAAAGAGTGCGAACCACAGATCCCTCAGCGGAAAACGCAACCTAGCGAAGGCGTAACCTCCAAGGGCATCGAAGATAAGGTGGCCAATTGTTACCAGCGCGGCATAGATGATCGTGTTAAGTATCCATCTGGCGTAGGGCGTGATCTTGAAGACTTGTACGTAATTCTCGCCGGTAGCGGGGGCTCCGAAAAACTCCGGAGGCCACTTAAACAAATTTATCTCGGGAGGCCACTTCATTATATCCGTACCCGTTGTCACACCGTTTTCGGTGTATCTCATAGGAGTGAGAGATACTATGGCCGACCAGAGGAAGGGAAAGAGCGAAACGACCGCATAGAGAATCAACACGACGTAGGCGATAATCATACCAATCTTTAGTTTTTTCTTCATGTAATCGCCCCCTTAAAAATACGACTCTTCCTTTATCAGTTTGCGCTGAAGGGCAGTGATCGCGAAAATTATCAGAAAGAGGACCATCGCGATCGCAGAAGCATAGCCCATCCTGTGATATTCAAAAGCGTTCTTGTATATGTAATAGGAAATCGTTATATTTCGCATGTTTTTGATTAGGAAGTATATCTGGTCAAAAACCTGCAGACAACCTATTATTCCCATTATCGATACGAAGAGCATCTGAGGTCTGAGAAGGGGCACAGTGATCTTCCAGAAGGTCTTCCAGAATTTCGCCCCATCGAGCTGGGAGGCCTCGTAAATGGATGATGGAATACTCTGCAGCGCGGCCAGAAAGGTTATCATGAAGTAACCGGCTGTGGTCCATATGTTCATCACCATAATTGCTCCGAGAGCCGTATTCGGTTCATTGAGCCAGTCAACAGCCTGAAACCCGAACGTTGAAAGGAACCTGTTCAAAACGCCGGGCTTGGAGTATATAAGCCAGAAGATCATCGAGATAGCCGCGGAAGAAGAAATTGAAGGGAGGAAGAAAACCGTCTTGAAGAATCTCTGTCCCATGATTTTCATGTTGGCGGCTACGGCCAGGAGGATTGCCAGTAACGTCTGGATGGGTACGACTACGATGGAATAGACAAAGGCGTTCTTTAACGAGATCCAGAAATACTGATCCTTGAACATCTCTCTGAAATTCTTTAATCCTACAAATTCCGGCACGTATCTCGTGAAGAGTTCACTCTTTGAGGACATGTATTCCTTCATGAAGTCTTTGACAGATACCGAACTGTTGAGCCGGCCTGCCAGAAAGTCTTCTACTATTTTGTCCGTATCTAGAAAGCTACTTACGGCTTCCTTTTGCTCTGCGTTCAGTTTTACCCCCATATCCAGCGTCAAGAAAGTTACCGGGTCAAAAAGAGAGAGAAGCTCATTCTTGACAAGTCCTTCTTCATCGGGGAAAACGCCCAGATGAAATGAAACGGATTCTTCAGGGACGAAGGTCATGTTGAATTTTTGGGCTTCCGTGGGCTGGTAGTTGGTGAAGCTGTAGTACAAGCCTGCGAAAACAGGATAGATCGTGAAGATCAAGATGGTGATTATTATAGGCGCTGCGAAGAGATAACCAACCATGGCTTCTCTCGTTTTGAAATTCAGCTTCATATCCTCACCCCTCTAAAGAGATCCGGGCGGATCGCAATCCGCCCGGCAAGAGACAGGTTATTCGGCTACCCAGCCCGAATAATTCTCTTCGACAAAGGTTAAGGCTTCGGAGAGGCTGATTTTCTGATAGAAGAGATCCTTTAACAACGAATTGAGCTGGTCGTGTGCTCTGGAAAAAACTCCGCTGGGTGTCTTGACCTTCCAGGGAGTGCCATACTCCGCGCCTCTGTAGAATGCCTGTTTCGTTGGATCGGTATCCTTTTCAGCGTTCTGTATGTTGGAGGCCAGTACTCCCGCTTCGCTGACAAACCGCTCTTGTCCCTTCGTAACAAGGAATTTCAAGACTTCCCAGGCTGCATCCTTGTTTGGAGTAGTTCGGTTTATGCTCCAGGAGACCGTATAAACCATCGTTGACTTCTCAATAAGATGCGGCATCTCGACTATACCGGTGTTCTTCAGAACTTCCGGGTAATCGCCGGCGAGGAATCCGATGGTCCAGGGGCCGGTCATCGCCATAGCCACCCTTTCCTTTCCATAAGCTTCTCCAATCCAACCAGCACCCAGGTTTGCCGGTTCCTGAGCGACTTTGTACTTGTTGACCAGATCGAGATAGAAATTGAGGCCGAATTTGGCATCTGGTTTACCCAGAGCTACGTTTAGATCCTCGTCAACGATGTCTCCGCCTGTTCCATAAACAAAAGGTAGTATCCTATTGAGATCGGCCGCAAGAACCAGAGGGGTTTCAAAGCCTTTTCTCTTCAGTTGAAGCGCCTTATCAAGCATGTCGAACCAGGTGTCTTCGTCTGTAGGGTAGGAGACATCGTACTGGTCGAATATTTTCTTGTTGAAAACAAGCGCAAGGGTCGAAAAGTCCTTCGGGATCCCGTAGATCCTATCTTCGTACTTGAAGGCTTCGATGAGATTGGGGTAGAACCAGTCGATGTCGAAACTATCGTCTCTTTTGATGTATAGATCTAGTGGAAGGAGCATATTCTGCTTGGCCAGTTCTTCGAACCAGAAGGCTTCAACATAGAAGAGATCAGGAGCGGTGCCAGCAGAATACTGGGTGATAAGCATTTGCCTGAAGTCCCCCGGTATAGGCTGCCATTCGACCACGATATCCGTTTGCATGTTGTTGAATTCCTCGACGTTCTTCATTATGACGGCCTCTTCAACAGGGTTTCCAGGCCAGCCGCTGATTCTGATGTTCGTGACCCCTAATACCATGAGTCCAGCTAACAAAACAAGACTTACCAACAGAAATCTTTTCATACTAAACCCTCCTTTTCAGGCGTCCAGCGCCTTGGATATTACTAGAACAGTTCCTATAGACCACAGCTGAGGTGAGCAACTTGTTGGATATTCAATCAACTTTCCAGATGTTTCAGATACTGACAGACCGCTAAAGAGCTCGGGGAGGCGATTGTCATGATGTTTGTCCTTCACTTTCAACAGATCCCGTGCGAGCTGTCTGGCCTTTTCGCAAAAACCATATTTTATCAGGCCAAGCATAATCAGCGAGTTGTCGTGCGGCCAGACACTTCCGTTGTGGTAGGAGAATGGATTGTAACGCTTCATTTTGCTGGAGAGCGTTCTTATCCCCCATCCGGTGTATAGTTCTTCGGAAAAGAGACGGTTAACCAACGCCTTGGCTCTATCTTCGTTCACTATGCCCGTCATTAGGCAGTGCCCGGGATTTGATGTTATTGAATCGACCGGTTTCTTGTTTTTATCCAGCGCCGTAGCGAAGTAGTCTTCGCTCTCTAGCCAGAAGTCCCGGTTGAAATTTTCTTTCAGGGCGGCTGCCTTCAGTGCATACACAGCTGCGCTTTCTCCGTCCTCAAAGAGAGTCATGAGTTTTTCGAGACAATTGAAGGCATCATACAGATATCCCTGGACCTCTACTGGCGCCAGTGGAGGCTCTGCCAGCCTACCGTCGGAGAAGCTCACGGAGTCGGCGGAATCTTTCCAGCTCTGAATAGACAGACCGGTGCCTGAAGGTGCGAATTCGATGTATCCGTCGTTATCTAGATCAGCGTAAGTATCGATCCATTTGGCAGCTGCCATGATGCTGTTTTTTATAGATCTTATAAAGTTCCAGTCATTAGTCTGCGAGTAGTACCTGTGTGAGAGCATAATGAACAAGAGCGTCGCATCGATCGATCCGTAGTATCTTTCAAAAGGTAGCCTTCCGGCTAGCGATAGTTCATTCAGACGGGTTTCGTGAACGATCTTTCCGGGTTGTGCTTCGGTCTGGCTGTCTTCTTCTTTACTTTGAAGATGAGTATGCACCGTAAGGATATTTCTCGTTATTTCAGGAAGAAGATCCACGGTCTGGAGGCCAAAGATAAGGCTATCCCTCCCAAAAACCGTGGCGAACCAGGGTAGGCCTGCGCCTGGAAAATCACCGTAGACTGTGGGAATCATGAGCATTTTCAGATCTCCCAGTTCCCTTTCATCCAGCAGCGAAGTCTTTTTAATAGGCGCAATATCCTTCACCGGTCTTTCGGACAACATCTTCTTGAAAACAACGTCCTTTTTCACATATTTGCCGAGCCTCAATTTCCCGGATACTCTCTCAATCTGACCTGGCCTAACTTCCAGAGAGAGTGAAGTCAGAGAGTTCTCAACGGTATCCCTTTCGAGGTCGGTCTCATATTGAAAACTCCTCGGTGGAGAAGAGGAAAGAGTTCTCGAGCTTTCGAGCTCATTGTATGAGTCATTCTTTTTCCTCACTGAGAAAATGTCTTCGAAGACGCAAATGATATCATATTCGAAAGAGATCCGAACTTCTTCCAGAGAATAACTCCTCACCGTCAACTCTGCTTGAAGAGCATTTCCTTCAGCCCGGAGACATTCGGAGACTGCGATATCGTAATGTGGAATTCCCGGTTTTGATCGCCCCAGATAATGGGTTTCAATCCTGTCCCAGGAAAAATCTGTGTGTAGTCTTCTGAGCTTGTGCGAGGACTTTAATATCATTCTGGATATGAAACGGGTATCCTCCAGATAAAGTCCGGCCGCCTTTTCATACTCGCAGTCGATGATCCCTCTGTCATCGGTAACTACCATGAGGTTTCCGTTCTTGAAAACCTTCATCTTTTCACCTCTGAGGATTCTCTGACAATTAGCTCGACCGGAAGAATCGTCGTTTCCGTGTGGTCTTCGGATATGAGTCTGATAAGATTGATAGCGGCCCTTCTTCCGACCTCGTCTATTGGCTGGTGGATCGTTGTCAGAGAGGGCGAAACGTCTGATGAAATGGGAATATCGTCAAATCCCACGACTGGCAGAGAAACCCCCTCTTCCCTCAAGGCTTTCAACGCGCCAATCGCCATTAGGTCTGAAGCCGCAAAGATGCCGTCGAACTGGCCAAGGTGTTTTTTCGTTATTTCGAAGCCGCTCTTTTCAACGAAGTCTCCATTGCGGCCGAGAAAGGTGAAATTCATTTCCTGCGCCGCTTTTTGAAAGCCGCGTTCCCTCCATAGAGAAACGCTTTGATCGGCTGGGCCGTTTATAAAGAGAACATGCGAGCAACCTTTTCGGGCGAGGTGCTTCCCTGCAAGATACGCACCTCCTTCATTATCGGTATCTACAAATGAGATGTCTTTATCTTTTTCGTTTCTACCGACTGCCACAAAAGGAATGTTCCGCAATTTGAGAAAGTCCACTCTTTCGTCTTCGTTTTTCAAGTCAAGTACCACAAATCCATCCACCAGTCTTTTGTCTGTGAATACACGGTAAGTATCTATCACGGAGTTATGTGGTTCGTCGGTTGTCAGAATAAGATGGTAACCGAGACGACTCAATTCGAGCGAGGTCTCCCTCAAGAAAATCGAAAAATACGGATATGTGAAGAGATAATCGGCGCTGTGCGGAACAATAATCGCAATCATCTTCGTCTGCTGGCTTCTAAGGCTTCGCGCCTGCTGATTTGGCACGTAGCCTAGCTTGCTTATTACACTTTCAACTCTCTCGCGGGTTTTAGCTGATACCTTCTCTGGATTGTTTATTACCCGGGAAACAGTCGCCGTAGATACTCTTGCCATCTTCGCTATTTTGGAAATGTTAATGTTCATATAAGCAACTCCTGCAAAAGATGTAATCGATTTCAATGTAATCGATTACATTATATAGACAGTTAGTTTTTAACAACAAACACAAACGCCGGCAATTTGCAGGCATTTTTCCTGTTTATTCATTTATAGAGACGAATGTACGGTTTTTCCTCACTGTACGGGAAAATTTGGCAGAATTCCATAATTTCTCGATATGAGAAATGTGAGCAGTCTCGCCGGTTCTCTCAAGAGCAGTTTCAGGTTACCAATTTCAGAGCGGGATGCTGTGGGCATTGACAAGAGACTGACAGCGATGTGTTCAGAAGCTTGCGGCGGACTATATACTTATGTTTTCACTCTCCATATCGAAAAGCATCAGTGCCATGCAACCTTGTGGCCCAATATTTAGCCTGTGAACCAATAATACAAAAACCTCACTCATCATATTGTCTCTTGCCCTCGTGACTCCATTTTCTGCATTCAATCAACCTAGGGATCAGGATACCAGGACATAAACTCTTGTTGTTGAGGTCTCCCTGGTCCTCCCTGACCGCTGGCCCATCCTTCGAGCAGAGCCGCCCAACTCTGTTGAAAACTACGTCGTTCGTCAACGGTCTACCGAGGAGCCGTTCACCGTTGAAGACAGAGGAAAAAGCGTCAAGTGCCGTCATTCCGACAAAGCTCCTGGTCGGAATCTCGATGCTATTGCTTACGATGTCCTCGCTCTTGAACGAGCAACGGGGTCTCCTCGGTGAACGGAGAACCGGTCAACCAGTTTCTCTTGGTCTTACAAACCCCCTACCTGTCACCTCCAACCACGGTTTCTCGAAACCCAGATCCCGAAACAAGTTCGGGATGACATTGTGAGGGGCTTCTTTAAGCCGCTGCTCGGATAATTTTTTTCAGTTGCAGTGAGCCCCTGAATTGATTGCCGGTTCTGTTCACGAGACCCCATACCCTGTAATCGACACCCCGTGCTCAACGTATCTGAACTTGTTTCAGCATCTCTATCCTAAGAACCGCTGTACGCTTAAGAGCAAAAACCCGCCGAGCGCTGCAAAGAGCCGTCCTTGGTCCTTCCAAAACCATGAACCCGTCCTTCGAAAGAGCATGAAGAACAGATCCTCTCTCTGGAACGAACAATTTCTCCTCGGTGAACGAAGAACCGTCCAACGGTAATCCAGCTTCCGTTGCTCTTCCAACCTCTGACCACTGACCTCTAACCTCGGTTTTTCTTTATCCTTTCTCGTCCTTCTTCCTCAATTCTGGTCTCACTATGGTCCGTTGATTTCCTTTTCAAAACTGTCCGATCAGACATTAGCATATCTACCTTTTTCTGTGTTGAATCCGCTGTACTCATCATAATCCCAGTGGAGATCACAATCATCTGAATTAACTGTCAGAGAGGTATAATCAAGTTAAGCTGTATCCTCTGAGAATAACTACACGGGTGTTGAGGTGGAACCATTGTGGATAGGAGCAAGAAGCAATATCGAGCAGAAACGAATAAAGAGAAAGTTCTTGACAATATTAGCGGGCACGATGCTCTTCTTATACTGAAAGCCTTGGCCAAGGAAGATCAGAGCATTGCAAAACGTATTGAACAAATTGCAATGGAACACCTGCGTGATATAGATGTTGAAAACGTTGCTTCTCAAGTGTACTGTGCGTTGGAAGGAATTGAAGTTGAGGATCTTTGGGAGCAATCAGGCAGTACGAGGTATGGTTATGTGGAACCATCAGAGAGAGCGTGGGAAATGTTCGAAGAGACTTTAGAACCGTTCACAAATGAACTGAACAAATATCTCGATCTTTCACTGGACAACGAGGCGAAGAATTACTGCGCAGGCATCCTGAAAGGAATAAACCAGTTCAGCAAAGAATCAACATCTCAGTTCAAAGACTGGGCCGAAGATGCTCCAGATGAGTTTTTCGAAAGGGTCTTGGATGACTGGAAGAAGGCCTGCAAAACGCCTGAACTCATACAGGAAATGGAAGATTTCATCAAACATAGTCTGGGGAACTGACCGTCTTGACGAAGCCGAGCAAAGGGTGGCAGTATAGATGAAAGGCGCACACATCTATTGATCTTCACAACAAACCAGTAATCGATTGGATCGACACAGGATTCGAAGATGGCGCCAAAGATAGCTGATACTTTAAGCGATTCAAGTGCATTCTTGCAGAAAGTACATATGATTCCGACAAGTTCTGTCCTGGAGGACTGGCTTAATACCTGTTATTTATACAAACAGAAGGAGAGGTTTGGCTCTAGAGAAGCAGGGAGAAATCCTTGACAATTAACTGTTCTGAAAAGCCTTCACGTGATGAGTTCACAATGAAACTTCCAGATCGCGATACTTTAAAGAACGCAGCTTCTCCTTCCTTTCTGTATTTCACGGTCCAATTGTTCAATGTCTTGGAGCTTATTCCGTTCTCTTGTGCAATCTCTTCAAGTGTCTTGTCTGTCTCCACAAACTCCTTAGCTAATCTGAGTTTGAACTCAGGATCATAACGCTTACCTCTCGGATGCTTCATCCATATTCACCCCTTCCTAGTCTACTATTCCTTAATTGCTTGTCCAATTCCCCTGGGGGGTGAATACGTAATGTTGCTGGAGGTCAACATTGTTTCTTGGCACACATTCGATTCAGTTAGATAATCTTCGGTAGGAAAAGAATTCTTCCATCATATTGAAATAGTCGTGCCAGAACGCCCGTAATCGCAACTGAAAGGAATCGAATATAGATAAGTCCATATGATATTATCAAATAGACTTTGATAATATCAAATATGGCGATCTTGATCGCTGACCTAAGGAGACAAAGATGGGAAAAAAACTTGAGAGTCTTCCGAGATTTACCAGGGCACTTATCAAGAGTCATTTGATAGCCTGTGGCTTTTCTTATGAGGACACTGAGAGACCGATAATTGGAATTGTCAATTCCTGGAATGAGTTCAATCACGGACATATTCCTCAAAGGGAGATTGCCGAGAAGGTGAAAGACGGTGTGAGATCCAAGGGGGGCTTCCCGATCGAGTTCGATACCATTGCTCCATGTGATGCGCTCGCTCAGGGTTACGAAGCGATGGATTTCATACTCCCTAGTAGAGAAGTGATTTCCGACTCTATAGAGGCGATGGTCTTGTCTCAAAATATTCTGGACGGTCTTGTTTTCATATCTTCCTGTGACAAGATTACCCCCGCCATGCTTATGGCCGCATTAAGGTTGAATCTTCCGTCAATTCACATTTGCAGCGGAACTTGCACACCGGCGATTTCCTTTGCGCAATCCAAGAAGCTTAGAAACGAGTTCTTGACAGGGAAGATATCTGAAAGAGAGCTGGCTGAAGGCAACGCGAAACTGTATCCGCAGCCTGGGATTTGTCCTTATATCGGGACTGCACAGTCCATGAATTGCGTTGCAGAGGCGCTCGGTCTTGCGTTACCCGGTTCGGCTGCCTGCCCTTCGTGTACAAATGAGAGATCCTCTTACGCAATAAGAACGGGCGAAATGATTATGGATGTTGTAAGGAGAGGCCTAAGGCCTTCCGACTTTATTACCAAAGCATCTTTCGACAACGCGCTGATGGTAATGGCTGCACTGGCCGCTTCGATGAACCATCTACTGCACGTTCCGGCAATAGCCAGTGAGATCGGTATAGAAATCGACTTCGATTACATTGGTGAGATAAACGACAGGACTCCCCAGCTGTGTACAGTGAATCCAAACGGGGAACACTCGATGGCAGACTTCGCACATGCCGGAGGTGTGCCGGCGGTACTCAAACAGCTTGGTGGCTTGCTCAATGAAGACTGTACGAACGTAGAGGGCAAGACAGTCAGGCAGATAGCCGAAGAGGTAGCCTACATAGACGAGAAAGTTATAAGAAGCGTTGCACATCCTGTAAACGAGACAGGCGGAATAGTTATCTTGAAGGGAAATATCGCCAGAAACAACGCTGTCGTAAAGAGATCCACTATCCCCGCAGGTATGATGAAATTTTCAGGTCCGGCAATGGTCTACGACGGTGAGGAAGAAGCGACAGAAGCAATTGAAAAGGGCAAGATCAAAGAGGGAGACATCGTCGTTATAAGATATGTGGGACCAAAGGGTGGTCCGGGAATGAGAGAGCTCCACAGGGTTGCCGGAGCGCTGAAGAGCATAGGAGAAAAGGTCGCAGTTGTTACTGAAGGAAGGTTTTCGGGAGCTACAGGTGGACTGGCCGTAGGTTATCTCGGCCCGGAATCTGCTGAAGGTGGAGCAATCGGAGTCGTCAAAGATGGAGACATCATAGAGATCGATATCGCAAGCAGGACGATAAATGTTCTCTTGCCAGATGAGGAAATCGCTCGCCGTCTCTCGACTTTCGTGCCGAAGAAGACCACGGGGAGAGCGAAACTCCTAGATGAGTACGCAAGAAGAGTCGGACCGGTCAACAACGGAGCAGTAAGAATACGAGATCTAGAGCAATAGATTGAGTGTATTTAGGAGGGAAAAATGAAAGCAGTAGAATTCACCGGAATTATTCCACCAGTACTCTCTTCCTTCGAGAGTGACGGGAAGATTTACGAGAAGGGAATCAGGGAAATAATCAAGTTCACTCTACCCCACGTCAACGGTTACTATCCAATCGGTACATACGGATGCGGCCCACTGATGTCAATCGAAGAGAGGAAAAGAGCGCTAGAGATAATTCTGGACGAAGTAAACGGCAAGGTGCCGGTAGTGGCTCACGTAGGCACAGCGGATACAGTTACGACCGTAGAACTGGCAAAGCATGCAAAGAAGTCCGGTGCGCAGGGTGTGGGAGCGATATGTCCCTATTATTCTCCTCACCTTCCCGAAGACTATCTCTTTAGCCATTTCGCAGCGTTAATCGATGCAGTGAATGAGGAGGAGTTTCCAGTATATGTTTACAACAATCCTCATCTTTCTCAGAACACAGTTACCCCCGCTCTACTGAAGAGACTCGCCGAATATGGCTTGAGGGGTCTGAAAGACAGTTCTTTCGACCTTGTGAATTTTTACTTTTTCCAGGAAGCAGTCACAGAGTATTCCGATTTCAACGTGATTATCGGAACCGAGGCAATCTTCGCAGGTGCTTTCGATGCAGGCGCAACAGGCTGTGTCTGCGGAATGGCAAACATTTATCCCGAGCTTCTCGCGGAAATCTACGAGGCCCACAAGGCCGGTAATAAAGAAGAAGTTCAGCGCCTTCAGAGATTGATTCTGGAAGTAAGGCAAATAACGAAACTCGGGCCGACCGTGCCTATTATGCATGCGATTCTCAGAGCGAGAGGTATAGACGCGGGGTATTCGAGAAGTCCTTATAAGGATATCAACGAAACATTGCTCCAGAAGGTTCTCGGAGAATTGAAAGCCTTGAAACTGTTCTAGATCAACAGTCCTAGAGAACTTATGAGCTATCCACCGAAAGGTGTGGGAAAAAGGAGGTACTAAACATGAAAAGAAAGAGCTTACTGGTTATCGGTTTGGTAGTAGTACTCCTGCTATCTACTGCAGCGTTTTCTAACAGCCTGAACCTGGCTACAAATGCGCTAAAGGGAAAGAACATCGGATTTGTTCAGCTTACTCTTGGAACTACCTATCACGCAGCAATGAGCGACAGGTTCGACGAACTGGCCAAAGAGTACGGCGCAAACTTCACACAGGTTGTAAGTTCTAACAGAAGTGCGGCCGAACAGCTTGCGCTCGCCGAGGACCTCATAGCAAAGGGAGTCGACATTCTTATTCTCAATCCAGTCGGAGACGAGATTGTCCCATCCGTCGCAGATCTTTGTGCTCAGAAGAATGTTCCTCTGTTCTGCGTAGACAATACGAGCCCCGGTCAGGGTTATGTTTACGTCGGTATAGACAACTTCGCGATCGCAAGAGCAATAGGCAGATTTGTGGCCGATTTCATGGGCGGAGAAGCAAAGATGGTTTATGTCAGAAGCACGGCTACGGATACCGGCTGTCCCGCACTGAGATTTGGCGGAATAATGGGTGGAATTTCCGACCAGGGAGAGATCAAGGGATACGATATAATCGACGAGAGATATGCCGTTGTTGACGTTGGCGAATCAGAAGGCATGCTTCAGATGGAAGAACTTCTGGCGGCCAATCCCGAGATCGACGTCGTTATCGCCCATCACGATGCACAGGCGCTCGGAGCACTTACAGCAATTAGAAACTCCGGCAGAACAGATGTTAAACTGATTGTGGGATTCGATGGCGAACTGAGAATGCTTGAGGAAATCAAGGCAGCAGAGAATGGAAAGAACGGTCCGGCTCTAGCAACTGGTTTGAACAGCCCCACGATGATTGCGGAAATTTGTATGCAGCAGATTAACGAAACACTTCAGGGAATTGCAGTTAGGGATTGCTACTATATCCCTGTCGTTGGAATTTCTTACGATAACGTCGATGAATACATGAGCTACGGATTCTGATCGACTAGGATTTAATTACTCAGATTTGCTACGGGGCGAAGTTCTGCAAAACCGCTTCGCCCTGCTTCATCTGAAAAATACGGGTGGTGCTAATGTCGAAACAATTTTCGGTGAATGAACAGCCTAAAGTGAATCTCCTGATCAAGTTTCTCTCCAAATACGACAAGTATCTTATGTTGATTATTTTCGTTGCGATATCTGCATTCATGTCTAACAAATTCTTCACTCCGGAGAACCTCACCAATCTTCTGAAGCAGAATGCGGCGATCGGAATCGTAGCTTTTGGAGAACTTCTGGTTATTCTTACCGGAGGTATCGACCTGTCGGTCGGAGCTATCGCCTCTCTCTCGGGGATTGTAGTTGCAAGTTTTCTTAGCGGAGGTATGGCCTGGCCGTTGGCCTCTCTCATTGCTATAGGAGTGGGCGGGTTGGCAGGCTTAGCAAACGGGCTGGCCGTTACGGTGGCGAAGATTACTCCCTTCATTGTGACTCTGGCTACGATGACGATTTATCAGGGCATGGGTCTGCTTCTCTCAAAGGGAAGACAGGTGTTCTTCAAGAACCCCGACTTCCTGAAGATGGGAAGAGAGTATTTTATTGGAATTCCAGTTATGGCTTGGATCTGGCTGGCGCTAGCGCTTGTCGTTGCCTTGTTCTTGGGAAAGACAATAATGGGAAGGTTTATACGTGGCATTGGTGGTAACAAGGAAGCGGTAAGATTAGCGGGAATAAGCACTGTTTTGAACGAGACGATGGCCTACACGCTCTCAGGGCTGTTGTGTGGAGTTGCCGGTGTGGTCATGACTTCCAGATTGACGCTCGGAACAAATGTTATGGGTCAGGGCTGGGAGCTGATTGCAATCGCCTCCGTAATGGTCGGTGGAGGAAACTTTATTGGCGGGATCGGATCGGTCGGCGGCACGGTTGTCGGGGTAATAATACTCGGACTGATCGGAAACATCATGAACCTACTCGGAATCTCGATCTACTGGCAGCAAATAATTAGAGGTTTGATCATACTACTTGCGGTCTTCAGCAGTAGTCGAAAGAGGCAAGGAGCGGTCTCATGAGCAAAGAAGAGTCAGTGAAGTCCAATAGAATGAATTCATTGCAGGGAAAAGTGGCTCTCGTGACCGGGGCGGCCCAGGGTATAGGCAAGGCAATAGCCGAACGCTTAGTAGATGAAGGCGCGGAGGTAGTAATTGCCGATGTGGCTCTTGAACGGGCCTCTTCAGTTGCAAGAGAGCTATCTATAAAGAGGAAGACAATTGCTGTGAAGGCGGACGTTTCATCATCCAAAGATGTAAGGGAGCTCTTCTCAGTTGTAGATAGGGAGTTCGGAAGGCTCGACATATTGGTCAACAATGCTGGGATCCTTCTGAAGGGAAGATTTGAAGAAGTCACCGAGGAAATGTGGGACAGAACGATGGCCGTCAATTTGAAGGGTCCGTTCCTTTGCGGCAAGGAGGCGTTGAGGCTCATGCCGAAGGGCGGAAGAATAATAAATATAACTTCAATCGATGGAAAGGTCGTTTATTACCATGGACATCACGTTCCATACGGAGTATCGAAGGCCGGAATAATAATGCTGACGAAGATTATGGCAGTTGAGCTGGCTTCATACGGGATAAATGTGAATGCCATTGCGCCGGGGGTAGTTAGGACGGAAATATCGGCCGGTTCAATGGATGATCCCGCTCACCTGAAAGAAATAACCGATGAAATACCACTCGGGAGACTTGCATCACCGGAAGAGATAGCCGGGACAGTGGTCTTTCTCTCTTCGAAAGACGCTTCCTATCTCACCGGTTCTACAATTTACGTAGATGGCGGATGGACAACTCACTGAGGGCAAAGAGGTGAATCATGTATATAGAAATTTCATACAGGTTAAGGGAGTCAAAAGAGGCAGACGATGTGCTTTCGCTTCCCGGAGTCAGTATTAAGTGGCGGTCGAAGTTCGGTGACGGAAAGGGGAAGTCCAATCAGACAAGCATAATCGAGATTTTCGCCCATCATGGAACGCACATAGACGCTCCATCTCATGTTCATGAGGACGGCCTTCTGATGAGTGACTTCAACGCTTCGGATTTCATTCTGGACAAACCGGTCTTTATTGTCTGCCCAAAGGGCGACGGGGAGAAGATAACCGCTCAAGACCTTGAGCCGTTCAGGGATGAGTTGGAGGACGCAGACTGCCTTCTCTTCTATACAGGATTCAGCAAGTACAGAAATGACAGAAGGAGATATATAGAGAACTCGCCTTCATTCTCGGAAGACAGCCTTGAGTATCTCTTGAGCGACTTCCCTAAAATAAGATGCCTTGGAATGGATATTTTCAGCATCGAGAATATTCCCGAGGGAAGAAAGTCCGGTTGGGCGGTTCACAAGTCGTATCTCAAAGCGCGTGAAAAGAGATTCGCGATTGAAGACATGAAGCTAGAGCCTCTAATAGGCAAGAAGTTCAATCGAGTGATCTCGATTCCATTGCTGCTGGATAATGAAGCCTGTCCGGCAACGGTCGTTGCGGAAGTGAACGATAATTGCGCCGAGAGCGAAGGGGGAAATTGATTTGCCCTACCTTGAGATGAAAGGAATTACGAAGACTTTTCCCGGTGTCAAGGCACTGGACAATGTCGATTTTGACCTCGAGATTGGAGAAATCCACACTCTCGTTGGGGAAAATGGAGCGGGAAAGAGTACTTTAATAAAGGTTCTTGCCGGAATACACAGAAGAGACAGCGGTTCTATAGAAATAATGGGCAAGAAAACTCACATAAGCACACCCAAAGATGCAATCAAGTCAGGAATATACAGTGTTCAGCAGCATTACAGTCTTCAGCCGAACATGTCTGTCGCCGAAAACATTATGTTCGGCGAATACGGCGGGTCGAAGGCAGGAATGATCAACTGGCGGAAGATATTCTCGGAAGCAGACGAATTCGTTAAGACGATCGGATTTGAAGATATAGACGTCTCCAGAAATGTTTGCGACCTCAGCGTCGCCGAAGGTCAGAAGGTTGAGATTGCGAAAGCCCTTTACAGAAACCCGAAGATACTGATAATGGATGAACCGTCCGCCGTTCTTCCAAAAAACGATCTCGAAAGACTCCACGAAATTCTGCAGAGAATAAAGAAGGATATAGGAATCATCTATATTTCCCACCACTTCGAAGAGATCTTCGAAATTAGCGACAGGATAACCGTTCTAAAGGATGGAAAGAACGTGGACACGGTTCTGCCCTCTAAGATCGACAACGATGGATTGGTAAGGCTCATGGTAGGAAGGGATATCGGAGATATGTATCCGGCCAGAACCAATTCCCGTCAGGAAGAAGTAGTTCTCGAGGTTCAGGGCCTTTCCACTTCAAAGCTTCACAACGTAAGTTTCGAGTTGAAAAAGGGCGAGATACTGGGAATCGCAGGATTGATTGGAGCGGGCAGGACAGAGCTCTGTCAGGCAATATTCGGCCTGGATGTTCACAACGGAAAGATCAGGCTTAAAGGGAGAGAAGTGCACAATCGAACTCCGAGAAGGGCAATATGCAATGGATTCGGTTTCGTAACCGAAGACAGGCATAAGACCGGGTTGGTGCTTCCCATGAGTGTCAAGAACAACATTTCGCTCGCCGCTCATAAAAAGATCTGCAAGCTCTGCTTTGTGAGTGAAAGAGCCGATAAAAGGGCGGCGCAGGAGTTCGTAGAAAAACTCCGGATTTCCACTCCGGGAATCGGCCAGCTTGTGGAATTCTTGAGCGGGGGTAACCAGCAGAAGGTTGTCCTCGCAAAGTGGCTTTTCAATGGGGCGGAGGTGCTTCTTCTTGACGAACCTACAAGGGGAATAGATGTGGGGACGAAGGCAGAAATCTACCGACTCATGAAGAACCTTGTGAAGGAAGGGATCTCAATAATCATGGTCTCTTCGGAACTTCCTGAGATAATCGGCGTGAGCGACAGGATTCTTGTAATGCATAAAGGTAGAATAGCCGGAGAACTGAATCCCGAGGAAACTTCTGAAGAAGAGATACTTGCGTACGCTGCTGGGCTAAAACAAAGCTCTGCCGAACCGGCCAAGAAGTGATAGCTGTGGGGAAAAAGAGATACTTGCTGACACACGATCTTGGAACAACGGCGGATAAGGCTTGCGTCTTTGACGATAAGCTGAACTTAATCGCCAGTGAAGTGATGGATTACAAGACTTATTATCCCAAAGACGGGAAGGCAGTTCAGAGGCCCGAGGATTGGTGGAGGGTTTTCTGCACAACAACACAGAGTATCCTGAGAAAATGCGCTATAGATCCCAGTGAAATAGCCGTGGTGTCCTGCAGCGGACATTCTCCAAGCATGGTTCCTATCTCGGATAATGGGCAGTTGATTCTGAAAGAAGTGCCGATCTACGCCGATCTTAGTTCAAGAGAAGAAGTCTCGGAATTCATGGAGTCGATTTCTGAAGAGGATTTTTATTGCATGACCGGTGCGGGGCAGGTTCCCGAGCAATATTCTCTCTTCAAGATGATGGCCTTCAGGAGAGAGAATCAAGAAGGCTTCAACAGGACATGGAAGATTCTCAACACGGTCGATTATCTTGTGTATCGCTTGACGGGAAATGTCAGAACGGATTTCTCTCAGGCCTGTAATACAGGCGCGCTAGATATAATAAAGAGAGAGTGGTCCGAAGAGATACTCGAGGCGGCCGGAGTCCCGAACGAGATGATGCCGAAACCTGTCGATTCTACGAGTGTTGTTGGAGAAGTCACGGATATCGCCTCCTCGCAATCAGGTCTGTATAAGGGCACTCCAGTAGTGATGGGCGGAGGAGATGTGGCATGTGCCGCTGCTGGGGCCGGCGCCGTTACGGAAGGCGTGTCTTATGTCTGCCTTGGATCTGCGGCCTGGATGGGCTTCTTCTCGAAACAACCGGTTCTTGATTACGAATCAAAACTTGTGAATTACTGCCATATCGTGCCCGGTGGTTATGCCCTTCAGTACCAGATGACCGGCGCGGGAATCTGTTATCAGTGGCTAAGAGACACCATATACAGGTACAAAGAACTAGACGATGATTCAACGGAAGAAACCGACTACTTTGAAATGATGAATGCCGAAGCGAATAAGAGCGGTGTTGGAGCAAACAGGCTGATATTTCTCCCATACATGAGAGGGATTTGGGCGGGAAAAACGAATCCAGACGCTCGAGGCGTCCTTTTCGGACTGAACCTTGGCAATACCGTCGGAGACATCTATCGCTCCGCACTGGAGGGCATGGTATTTGGAATAAAGGAGATCATGGATAGTTTTGAAAAACTTGGTTACAGCTCAAGACAGTTAACTGTAATCGGCGGATGTGCAAAGTCAAAGCTTTGGAGACAGGTGATCGCAGACATCACGGGAAGGGAAGTGCTTTGCCCGGCAGTAATTCGTGAGGCAGGCTCGCTCGGGGCATCCATCGCTGCCGCCATAGGTGTTGGCATGATTGACAGCTTTGACGACACGAAGAAGATAATTGAGATCGTCGATGTATCATACCCTAACGAAAAAAACCACACCAAGTACCAGAAGTACTATAGTGTCTTTCTCGAGACAAAGGAAAGACTTAACGACCTATTTGAAAAGCTGGCAAATATCGAATAGAATGTCTTTATACCTGATTTAAAAAGGGGCAAAGGGATATTGAAAGACTATCAGAATAAGTCGCTGGAAAAAGCACTAAGCATTCTAGAGTGTTTCTCGAGAGAGAATAGGGAGTTGAGCGCAACAGAGATTGCCAAAATGCTTGGGCTTAACCTTAGCAGCATATACCCGCTGCTGGCAACTCTTTCTAGATTCGAGTACATCACCAGGAAAGAGAATGGCAAGTATTCCCTGGGCATAAGTCTTGTTGTGAAGGGAAATCTTGTTATTTCCAGCCTGAACTTGATCGAAGTGGCAAGGGGTCCATTGCAGGATCTGGCGCATGAATATCAGGGAAACACGCATCTTGCAATCCTCAACAACTACAAAGCTTTGATAGTTGACAGGGCACTTGCATCGGACAAAGTCTTCATAAACAGCATAATCGGCTATGAAATCCCTCTCTATTGTACTTCGCTTGGGCGGGCGCTTCTTTCACAGATGAGAGACGAGGAAATAATGAACTATCTGTCTAATGAAGAACTCAGAAAGTTCACTCCCTCAACTCTTACGGATCCCGAGAAGCTTTTGCAAGAAGCTAAGAATGCCAGGCTAAGAGGATACGTTGTCCTTGATGAAGAATTCACACCTGGCGAAGTGTGCTTTGCCGCCCCTGTCTTTGATTCTCAGGGAAAGGCAATCGCTTCGGTAAATCTTGCCCTCAGCAAATTGAGGAAGCTTCAAGAGTACGAAAGATACGGCCTGAGAATAAGACAAACTGCAATGCAAATCTCAAGTTATCTCGGTTACACCGGTCCCGTAACCGGCTGATAGCTTCTCCCTGACGGGGACCTTATTATATTCATAAGGAAAAAACTACTACTCAAGTGACATTCAGTTTACTTTAGGATCTGGATACTGGGGAGATTGTTCCTCGTTCCAGTGTGCCAAGAAGGCGAAGAAGGAAACTTCAAGCCATGCTTAATCGAAGATGAGGGAGGGCCCCTTGAAGCCGCCATGCAGGTGGAGGCTTCAAACCACCGTAAGCTGCTGTGGTAAAGAGCCATGGTAGTGAACGTTACGGGAAAAGGCGGGACAGTGATCCCGTCAGGTGAGTACCAGAGGAGACGAATACAAGTGAACCACCGTGAACGTGTCGTAAGAACTACTAGTGTCATCTAAACCGGGGGGTGGAACGATCCCGGGATAAGTCTGGAGGAAACCTGCTTACTGTCCAGACGGTGGCCGGCATACAGGTGGCGTGACCCTGGTACAGGCTTCGATTAGGAACTTGGGAACCTGGATCTGGATGTTAAGGGAAAAGCCGCAAGTGGAAGACCCACGAGGGGGAAAGTACCGACGCCAGATACAG
>NZ_JFHM01000025.1:0-13560 GCF_003664935.1 Mesotoga sp. H07pep.5.4 | reverse complement strand
TATAACAAACTGAGGCCTCATGGATCTCTGAATTACAATTCACCGATTGATTTCTCTCAAATTCAAAGCAATTTCGAGGAAGTGTTAGTTAAACCCTAGTGTCCTTATATTATTCTCCAATAATCAAGGGTCAGACCGAGGCTAATTGAAGAGCGAGAAGATGCTTTGAGTTTGAGACGAAGCTTCGCTTCGAGAAAAACCATATTCGAGACTACCAAGGTCAATGAGAGAAGTCAGATCCCGTACAGAAGAGACGGGTCTGGAGTTGTCGCCTCTAGGGTCTGGCAAGAGTGAAATAGCGGTTCGGCAATGCTCCCCTTTGATCTGGTCTTGCTCCCCAGCAAAACTCCTCGGGCGAGATTCTCGCCTTTTGACTGGCCTGCGCCAACAGACCAACTTCAAGAGAGCTTCCTGCGAAGCAGCATCACTTCCCCGGACCTCTTTCCGGGCATCACTTCCGCCGGTGATCTTTCGGCGCATCACTTCCCGACGAAGTCGGCATCACTTCTGTTCTTCGCACTTCTCAGCGTCCAGCGTGATATTAAGAGCCGCTCTTCCTCTCGAAGCCAGTTATTCGTTTCCGGATGCTCCGGCCATTGCATAGACAGCTGCACCAATTATTCCTGCATCGTTTCCAGAAAGAGAAAGAACCACATCTTCTTCGGTATACAGCGACGATCTTGATAGCACTGAAAGTTCCTCTCTCAGGCTGTTCAGGAATCTCTTGCCGAGTTCGCACACTCCGCCTCCCACAACTACTAGGTCGGGGCCTAAACTCAGGAAGACCGAGTCGACTACTATCGCAAGATCTCCTGTTACGGTACTTACTGCTTCTTCAACAACTGGATTGCCGCTTAGATACTGTTCGATGAGAGTGGCTCTGTCCATCTCTTGGCCTGCTGCCGCTGCCACAAGGCTATGAATAAGGCGCATAGATATATATTGCTCGGCGCACCCCTCCTTACCGCAGTTGCAAGGTTTTCCACCACGGTGTATGATGATGTGACCGAATTCCGCTGCCTCTCCGCGCTTTCCGAGAAGAGGAGAGCAGTTTATCACGATTCCTCCGCCAAGGCCACTCCCCACCGTTATCATGACCAGGGTTTCCGCCCGACGATAGTTGCAGAACCATTCGCCGAATGCAGCCGCACTTGAATCGTTCAGAACGGCTGTAACAACGCCTGTATTCTCCTGGATGAGAGTCTTTACAGGTACTCCGGTCCAGTTAGCGAGATTGCTCGTAGCCAGATTCACATTTCCAGTGACAGGATCGACTCTTCCTGCCGTACCGATGCCTATAGCTTCCACTTTGTGCGCGGCTAGCTCTTCCCTAACGATCTCCAAGAGCTGGTCTTTTAGATCTATGGAGGTTGGAAATAATCTCTTCTCGGAGAGTGTGCCATTTGAATCCACAATCGCCGTCTTGATCATCGTTCCGCCAATATCTATTCCGAGAGCAAGCATTCATACACCTCGCTTCAGAATTACGCTATAAGCAAACCGTAGGTCTTCTTGAAGCATATCGAGACCTGATTTGCCTTTGCAGGTACTAGAGTATTCTGCTATTCATTCAGAACCAAATAACTCATTGCTCCTGTTTGTAATATCCCATTCCAAGCACATATGTCAACTCTCCGTGAGTAGCGGACATAACGTAGGCGCTCTTGAATGTCGCGGGACCTCCGTCCGGCAAGGGCCAGTAAAAATCCAGCCAGCCTCCTCCCTGATTTAGGGCGACTTCGAAGATCCTTACAATCATGTAGAGTCCGTTCTGGTCTTTGAGAGATATCAGGTTTCTACCCTCAAAGACGGTTGGATTTCCCGCGTTGACTAGATTGGTTCCGCTATCGTCGTAGATGAAGATGTACTCCTCACCAATGAAGAACTCGCCGTCTCTATCGTAGAAAAGCGAGAATATCTCTGGCCCATTCTCTTCGATCAGCCTGGCCGCCTTTTCGACTCTTTCCTGGATTTCGAGTCTCTTCTCTTCTTCACTCAAACCCATCGTAACCGTTAGAGTCAGGAGTACAAACAAAAGAAATGCAAACAGACGCTTCAAAATCTTACCTCCTTGTTCGTCTTGTTACCTCAACAAACTCTTTCTTGAGAATCTATGGCTCTTTCATTAAAGACATCTGCAGAGAGGATTCAAAATCCACAGCTATTGCATTTGTAGCAGGTCCGGAATTACTACCATTCAGCAATCCAAATGGACCGATCTAATCCCGGGATTTGAAGCCTTCTTTATTCCACTCCTCAATATAACTCGTGAATCTCTTTGTTATCAACTGAGGTCTCGTGATGACACTTCCCACAGTAACCGAAAAGGCCCCGGCCTCAAGGGCCTTCACAACCTGTTCCGGCTGCCAGTAATTGCCCTCCGCAATCACGTAAATGTCGAACTCTTCGGCCAGCTCCTCTACCAGTCGGATATCCGGTTGCGGTCTCTCTAGTGTCTCATCTGTGTAGCCAGAAAGCGTGGTAGCGAGAAAATCGGGCTTGAGACGGGATACTTCCCTCGCATCCCCGATGCTGGAGATATCGGCCATTATGAGCCTTTCTGGGAACTTCTCTCTTATTACGGCAAACATCGAATCGAGAGGTTCCGGTCTCCTCCTAAGTGTGCAGTCTATGGCGACAACATCGGCTCCCGCTCTCAAAATCGAAAGGGCGTCTTCCGAAGTTGGAGTTATGTAAACCGGATATCCCTCAATGTCTCGTTTGTTAAGTCCGATCAAGGGTATGTCGAATGTGGACTTAATATCCTCAATGTCTTGCGCCCCGTTTGCCCTTATCGCAGCGGCTCCTCCCATTATGGCAGCCTTCGCCATAAGCACCATAATTCCACGGCCGTGTAGAGGTTCGTCCTCTAAAGCCTGGCACGAAACGATTATTCTCTTCTCTATCTTCTTAAGCAGTTCTGAACGCACTTCAGTCACCTCTGGGTTCGTCTTTCTGCACAATCGAAAGACCGAGTTCGAAGGATCTGTGCCAGGGAAAGAACAGTCGCTCGATCTCGAATTCCATTTCCAGCGCATCTTGAACAGGAGGAATATAGGGAGTCAGTTCACTCCTTACAAATCCCTCGGCCCATGATTCGACGGGAATTACTGTCCACGGCTTTGACCCTCTTTTTTCTGCTTCGACCAGCAGCCTCTTGCGTATATTCGACTGAAATGCCCAGTGCTCAAGGAAGAAGATCGCCTGCAATTTCTTGATCCTTGACTGATCTACCTTCAGCAGCCCCTTACTTCCCAGGAGCTGGACTATAGAATGGGCGCATACTGTTCCAAGAGTGTTTCCTGCTGTGTTCCAGGCCGAGTAATTCGTTTCCAGCCAGTTCAGTTCGCTTCTCTTCAGCAACTCTTCGACCAAATAGTTGTCTGCGCCGTTGGTGTACTTCACATCGGCTATACCCTTTATGATCGAATCTGCCGCTTCGATCTCGCGAAAGAACCTCTCATACGAACTCAAGTCAGTAGGAGCGGAGAGCTGCTGAGCGCTGTCGAGACCAGCTTCCGGGTTGTTTGCCAGAAGCAGAATCTCTCCTGCGCTGTCGACCACCTTTCCTCCGGCCGCCTCTATATGGTTTTGAATGCCCTGGTAGAGTGGAGAGCCTTCGTAGGGTGGAATGAAATCTTTGTGCTCCGGAGAGGCATAATGAACCTCAAAGGTCGGGATCTCTCCCACCGATTCAGAAAGGACTCTAGCCAGTAGGCTAAGTGTCGCTTCATCTGCGCCTGCATGAATTGAGACCCTCGATCCTATTTTGAGGGAGTCTACCATGGCCCGATGAATCTCACTTTCGGCAAGGGATATGCTTTCCTTGCTGTTATCGTCGAGAACTAGATTCAGAAAGTCAATCACGCCTTTGTCTACCAGTTCTATTACTGAAGAGACAAGCTTTCTGTTTCTTATTCGTCTCACAAGATAGTCTGTTACGAAGTGAGATGGAATCTTGCCGATCTTTTCTATCATGGAGCGGTGAACCATCTCACCTCTAAAGCTCCTGGCAAGAAGTCTGGAGAGATCATACATGTCCAGCCCGAAGTATTGCCAGTAATCCGGTTCCTCTTCGGACGAGTTGTAGAACGGAGTTCTTGTGATAGTCGTGGTTGCGTAGATCTTCACGTCCAGTTTTTTCAGCTCCTCCAGCAGGCCGAGCCTTTCAATGAGGGTATCCAGAGTGTCCAGGCTTATTCTCGAGGGTATAAGTCCGCCGTGCACGAGCATGTCGACAGAAATAACCAGGTAATCGCCCGGCAGGGCAGTCTCCTTAAGCCATTTAGATAGACGGCGAAGGTCTGGGGGCGTTTTCTTTGCCCCCAGATAGACTTTCGGCGGAGTAACGACGTCAATATTTGCGGCACGAGCCAGCAACAGGAAATAATCTCTCGTGCAGAATCGCTCATCTACAGGGAGAAAGACAATTCTATTTGCGAACATATGCTTACTTCATCGCCCGGCAAAGCCGCATTGCTTTGATCGCACTGGAGTCGGGAGAAGTCTTGTTTCTGTTTGTGCGGCTGAAAAAACGGTTAGACCTGACTCTGAAAGAGATGTATAGATTTCTAACGATACCCATGCCTGATTAGTTCAACCTCCTTGTGACTCTCCTTTGTTATCAAACTACCAGAAACGATTGATTTCTCCAAAGCGCGGAAAGAGTCTCTAGAAATGTTCAGAAACGACTACAAACAAAGGCGTACAGGCAATAGTGAATGATTGGAAGCGCCTCTGAAAGAGGAACTAGGATGATCGATCTCTATTCGTCTGACATTACTACTATTGATGAATTTCTATTCGCGTACGGGTCAAATCAAAATTGGAGTAGTGAGCATCAGCTTTATAAGAAACGGCCGATGCCGACTGCCCTATCCCAGTAGTGGTGTTGATTACTTATGGTGCTCCACGTTCTGCAGTCTACACTCTCGTCAGTGAATGACAATTGCAGCTACTTCCATACAATCAATTAGAAGATGTCATAACAGTCTTTCGTACTGCTCTTGCCCAACATCACGCTTTAATCTGGCGAGAATATGTCCGGCGCCGTGTCTGCATTGATGAACGGTTATCCCGTTGGCTCGGATTATACATGGCTTTCTGCAATAGAGTAATGACAGCGCTATCCTGGGGACGGTAGTATTTGATTTAGGTCATGTCATATGCCCTGGATTTCTAATGAAGCATCGGTATTTCAGGAAAATGTATTATTATTGGTTTGGTCTCGTTTGATTCAGTTGATCCGATCTACCTGGAAATACTATTGACGGGACACAAGTCACTAGAAGAATTAAAGGGGGTAATTATGCCGAGGCTAACACCTATCGCATTATTGAAGCGCTGTGCAAGTTCCACTCTGGTTGTGCGCACAAAAACGAGCGTTCAGAATCTACCTTCTCTTATTGGAAAGTGTTATGGAGAGATTGCCGCCTATTTGGGCGAGTTGGGGGAATCTCCTGCAGATATCCCATTTGTTGCCTATCACAACATGGACATGCAGAATCTTGATGTTGAGATAGGCTTCCCGGTTTCATCCGACCTGCCCGGAAAAGGCGACATCATTCAGAGCTCCATTCCCGAGGGGTTAAGCGTCTTTTCTGTCTACATGGGTCCATACAGTCAGATGGAGACGGTGTACAGTGAAATGGCCGAGTGGATTAGCAAGAGCGGATATGTTCCTACTGGGACCGTTTATGAATACTATTACAACGGGCCGGAGTTTCCTGAGGACCAGTACCTGACAAAGATTGTGATGCCTGTTAGGGAGCCTTAGTAAGAGCATTTAATCGGCCTTTGCCTCTGGTGAAGGCCGATGACTTTTTGCTAAACGTCATAAGTTGGCCGTCCAAGATCGGACCCCTGTAAGTCATTCAAAAAAATCTCGGGAAGGTAGAGGGCACTCGGTTTGGAGTGAGAAGATTCGAAGATCCATCTTTCGCTGGTCTATGAAGGGAGTTGCCCAAAGTCTGCACTACTAGCTTATGGATCTTGAAGTTCCAGCCAGTAAAGCTCTTCTCTTTTCCGACGAAGAGCAACTTCTTTTTCTATCTCGAATCCCTAACATCTCACCAAGAATCACCGAGAATGCTTCCGATTATCTGTGTGGAGATGATGGGAGAAATGCTCTTTCTTGTCAGTTGTGGATGACTCTTTGTTCTGCATTGTAGTGGCCAGCAATCAATTTGCTACATCTATAGTGCAAAAAAACAGAACTTGGATGACAGGACGACATCCAGAGATCTGCCTGTTTCAGCTGCGTTGGTCCAGTATTTGGCCCTTGTCAAGTGATTGGAGGGATGTGGATTCCTTTCTCATTGATTGGATTCAATGCCATATGACTCAGTGAGGGTATCCCTGAAGGCCTTTGAAGAAGCATTTGCTTTTGTAAGATTTATAAAAGCGAATACCATTATGACTAATGCAATCACCAAGCCTATACTCAGCGCGATCGCCACTATTTTATTTATGTTGTCCCAGTTGGTTTTCCGCATTCTGCTATCACCAACATTAGTATACCATTGTCTTTTTTGCAGAGTGTGAATTGAGGAAGAAGGCAAACTGCATTTCAAGTTTCGCGGATCTACAGGCAGTTGTCTTCAGAACAGTACTTATAGAAGGCAAAGTAGTCACTGAGAACTGAATCACTACTAACTTTCAAGTCCTGAAATAGTTGGAGAACAGAAAGGGAGTTACTCAAAAAAGAACTTGACGATCATCGCTACTCGTCAGATAGCAAGAATATCAAAGGCTTCCTTATGTGAATAATTGGCCTACTCTTTTCTCAGATTCTTGTCAAAGCTGTAGAAGCTGTCGTCCCAGAAATCGAGCGGACAAATCTCGTCCTCAGATTCGAATATGTTGCCAGATCCAACAACTGTTCCGGTGAACTCGTCGCCTCCGCATTCACACTCGGTACAGCGGTTGAGATAAAGATCCAGTCCATGCCAGACATTGCCGTAGAAGAGGTTGTTCTTTATCGTTGTAGTGGATGAGGAATTTATGAGTATTCCATTCTCTACATTTTCAGTTACGATGTTTCCTATTAGAGAACCCGTCGCATTGCCTCCCAGCGAAACTCCTATACTGTTTTGCTTGAATGTACAGTTCTCTATTCGGTATTTGAGATCGTTGGTAAGGCTTATTCCAACACCGTTTCTTTCAAACACAGAATTCTCGGCAATCAAAGTTGCATTACCGTACGCGTATATTCCTGCCAGCCTCGTTTCTAGTGGATCTTCATTTCCCAATCCTTGAAAGCATGTTACATACGAATCAATTATCTTAAGGGTCATTCCGGTACCGCTGAACGAAATTCCGAAACGCCCCCCTGCAACGTAAGTATCAACAATCTGTCCTGAGGACCTCGAAACGTTTATGGCCGAGCTTGAAGTCATGATCGTAATACTCTCGATCGAGAACTCGGCGGCACCCCTTACGAAGATTGCCAGGTCATCTTCTTCGGGAATGATTATGACCCCATCTCTAGAAGCTCCCTTAAGAAAAATATCCTTGCTTATTGTCAGGCTCTCTCTATAAGTTCCTGGAAGTACTTCCACAGTGTCCCCTGATCTAGCATCGTCAATTGCCGATTGTATGCTTTTGTACTGCCCGCCATTTATATCTACAACAAGGGTTTTTCTGTCACCCGCTCCAAATGTCAAGCCAATTACGAAAATAACAGCCACAAGCAATAGCAATCTCTTTTTCACAATCCCACCTCCAACTCCATCTTACATCAGTTTAGCGCAATTACCTGACGAATTTGGATGATGAAGCTATATAATAATTGACCAACTGGACAGGTGTAGCTATCGCGCCAGCTAATCATTCTGCTGAGATAAATTCGTCCTTCATTGAGAGGAATTCCATCCAAACGGTTTTCAGCGTGATCGATGCTAGAATACTTGGTATATTATGGATTTTGAAGGAACGATCATGTCTTCCATATTTGCAAGGGATCTGCGACTAAAATGGGGGCGAGATAATGAAACGTGTCATTCTGTACATTTCTTTTATAGCCGTTCTGCTTATGCTTCTTTCCGGGTGTTTCATCATTGATCCTGTGATCAAAATCAGTGGGCTCGTCAAGGATTTTGAGAAATACTGGGAAGCGGAGAATTCAGTCGGTCTTGCGGGGTTATACACTAACCCGGCTCTGATAAACACAGCGGTGAAGTCATATTCGCAGATTGTCGATGCCTATTCAAGCAGATTTGAAGGAAGGAACGTCAGTTACTTCAATAGAAACAGTGATGTTGAAGTTGATTTAGGAGAAGGAGCGACCGAAGCAACTGTGGAATTTGACGCAGTTATCTCATGGACATCTGGACCCATTGATTACAGGACTTATGTCTGGAAAGTGCAAAAAGTAGCTGGTAAATGGTTGATCTCGAGATCCAACGAGTATTAGTCTCCATAATTCTGCCCTAGTCGGGAAACAAGTAAATGTAGGTCGCGCAAAGGTCCTCCATCCTTCAAAAAGAACCTCTCAGGAAGTTGGCAAGCAGTAACATCCGGGGAAGTGAGGCTGTTTCGAAGGAGACAGGAGTAGCCGGTCTCACCTTTAGCGAGGCCAGTCAGGCTACGCCTGGCCAGTTCAGCTGCGCGGTGAAAGAGCCACGACTAGGAACGGGTTATGAAAATCGGTTAGGAGGAGCGGGTTATCAGAAACGCTTTGGACCACGCCAAGTCTCAATGCCCACTCCGTCGGGAAGTGATGCCCAGTCTTACGTTCCATACTCTCCATTTAGCTGTTTGTTCAGCAAAGTTGGAACTGGTCTCTGCCAAAGACAGCGACCGGTTACTAGAAGTGACTGGCAAGTTACTTCCCCCTATTGATTCCTTCGTGTTTTGCAAAAGATCCTTTGAGCTCATTTCCATGACCGATTAGTTAAAATGCTTCGACATTTCTAGTGCGACTTCGGTAGCAGAGAGATCTCTCAAAGTCAGATTTCATCTCAAGACATGAACAATGTATGAGTCATTTTCAGTGATGTTGACAACGTGCGAAATGCTATAATTCCTTTGTCATTTGCAGTAGTCATACAATTTCATCCAACAATCAGGGGGTTCTCATGATTCACGAAAGGACTGAATCTGGTTTGCGAGAGAACGACTTACGGTTTTCCACGGAGATCGATAAGAATGTAAACCCTATCCTCGATGTTGACATCAACGGAAGCATAATCTACAGGAATGCAGCAGCTACAGATGTTCTGAACTCAAATGGATTGAAAGATCCGGGTGTATTTCTACCCGAAGAGATCCCTCAGCATATGTGGGAGTCGAAAGAACCTCTCCCTGTGAACTACGAAAAGACAATTGGAAAGAGCATCTTTTTTTTATCACTCAGTCCAATTCCAGATACCGAAAGAGCAAGAATATACGCTTTTGATGTTACGCAAGAAAAGTTGCGAGAGAGGCAGCGATTTGAAGTGAAGGAACTTCTCGCGAAAGTCACAGGAAGCGTAACAGATATGCTCTATGCACTCGACAAAAATCTGAAATACATATACTGGAACAATGCCTGTGAGGAAATTACTGGAATCAGTTCCGCGGATGTGATAGGGAAGCATGTAACGGATGTCTTCTCCGAAGATGCTACTACTGCGAAGGCGATGGCGTCATACCGGCGGGTTCTTCTGAAAGGGAAAGCGGAATCTGCTGTCTTCGAATATAAGCATGGGGGAAAGACCAAAACACTCGAGATCAATATCTATCCGTTAGGAGAAGGGATATCGGTTTTTGCCAGGGACATTACCGATCAGAAAAATGCCGAGAGGAAGCTCGAGATAGAAAGAAAGAAGCTTCATAAAATTCTGAACTACATTCCCGAAGGCATTTACATGATAAACAAGAGCTATTACATCGATTACGCGAATCCCGCATTGATTAAGGAGTATGGTCTCATAGAGAATAAGAAGTGTTTTGAGTTCTTTCAAGGACTCAAAGCTCCTTGTCCCTGGTGCAGAATCGACAGTGCTTCTTCTAGTCAACCGGCAAGATGGGAATGCGGGTTCGAAAAAAGTGGCCGCATCTGTGAAGTGATAAGCATTCCTATTATCAATGACGACGGAAGTATATCGAAGCTGCAGATTCTTCACGACATCACAAAGATCCGAACCTACCAGGAAAAAGTGGAACGGATGAATGTTGAACTCTAAGCAAGGGTAGCTGAAAGGACCACACAGCTGGAGGCCGTCAACAAGGAATTAGAAGCCTTTGCCTTCTCAGTTTCGCACGACTTGAGGGCTCCTCTAAGAGCAGTAGACGGTTATTCCAGAATAATTGAGGAGGACTATGCCGATATCCTCGACAGTGAAGGCCTGAGACTCTTTGGAGTAATAAAGCGCAACATAAAGAAGATGGATCAGCTAATTATTGATTTGCTGGCCTTATCCAGGCTAAATAGAACTGAACTTGTCAAATCAAAGATTGACATGACCAGCATGGTGAATTCTATCTTTCACGAAGTCATCTCTGTAGAACTCCGCGATAAGGTTAAATTCACTCTAGAGAATCTGCCTGAGGCCTACGGAGACGCAGTTATGATGAAGCAGGTTTGGGTTAACCTGCTTTCAAACGCGCTAAAATTTTCTGCCTCTAGAGAGCTTATAGCAATAGAGGTCGCCGGTTATTCAGAAAATGGAGTAAACACTTATTATGTAAAGGACAACGGTGTCGGGTTCAACCAGAAATACGAAAGCAAACTCTTCGAAGTTTTTCAAAGGCTACATAGTTCAAAGGATTTTGAAGGAACGGGTGTCGGACTTTCGATTGTTCAGAGAATCATTCACAGACATGGGGGTTTCGTCAGAGCCGAGGGGGAAGAAGACCACGGGGCGACCTTCTATTTTTCTATACCCGAGAGGTGAAAGCATGACCGATAGCGTAGTAGAGATACTTCTGGTAGAAGACAACCCCGAGGACATAGAACTTACCCTTAGAGCACTTAAAAAAAGTAAACTGGCTAACAATATCGTGGTCGCCGAAGATGGTGAGGAAGCTCTCGATTTCATATTTGCGCTTGGCAAGTACAGCGACCGTAGTGTCAGCAATTCTCCAAAAGTGATCTTACTGGATTTGAAACTTCCTAAGGTCAGTGGTATAGAGGTCTTACGAGAGATTAAGAAAGATCCGAGAACGAGTCTAATACCGGTAGTAGTTCTGACCTCTTCTACACAAGAGACGGATATCGAAGAATCCTACAAACTCGGGGCGAACAGTTATATAGTGAAGCCCGTGAATTTCGAAAACTTCATTGAGTCTTTGAGACAGATGAACGATTACTGGTTGGTGCTTAACAGGCTTCCATCAAGGTTTGGCGAAGGATGAGTAAGGACGCGAGAATAAGGATCCTTTTCGCAGAGGATCTGCACACTGACGTAGACCTGGCTAGAAGGAAAATCTCCAGGGTATTCCCGGAGATGAGGTTTCAGTCGTTGATACTGAACAAGATTTCGTTGAGAAACTGGAGGCGTTCCGTCCGGATCTTGTAATCTCCGACTACATGATGCCGACCTTTGATGGGATGAGAGTGATCGAGCTCGTTCTGGAAAAGGCGCCTGAGATTCCAGTGATAATACTTACGGGTTCCATGAACGAAGACACGGCGGCCGAATGCATGAAGGCCGGTGCGGTAGATTATGTAATAAAGGAACATATGGCCAGACTACCATACGCGGTCGTCGAGGCAATGGAGAAAAAGGAGATCAAGCTGGCCAAGGAAAGGGCAGAAAAGGCTTTGGTCGAAAGTGAGAAGAAGTTCAGGTTGCTGGCTGAAAATGCCAAAGACCTCATTTACAGGTACGAACTGAATGAAAAAGAGGGCTTCAGTTATGTCAGTCCTTCATCGTCTCGCATTACCGGGTATTTTCCCTGCGAGTTCTACAAAGATCCCGATCTAATTTCCAAAATCGTTCATCCCGAAGATGAAGCCAGGCTGTTGAATTTAATGAATGACAGCCATTCATCGAACCAAAGTGAGCCCCTTACATTGAAATGGATGCGGAAGGATGGAAAGATAATCTGGATAGAGCAGCAAAATGTACGAGTTTTCGATGATGATGGAAAGCTTATCGCTATTGAAGGAATAGCTCGTGATGTCACGGAAAGGCAGGAATCAGCAGAAAGAATAACTGAAGCCTTCTACTCTATTATCACCGTGGTTTCGGATATTCTGACTGCCAGAGACCCCTATAGCGGACATCATCATCGTAATGTAAGCCGACTGTCCTCCAAAATAGCTGAGAAAATCGGCCTTGATGACTCAAGAATTGAAGCTGTTAAGATTGCCGGACTGCTTCATGATATTGGTAAAATAGCTATACCAGCCGAAATCCTGTCTAAGCCAGGCTCTTTGAATGAAGAGGAATACAGTTTGATTCAAGAGCACAGCATCGTCGGTTACAACATTCTCAAGAATGCTCGACTTCCCTGGCCGGTAGCAGAAATTGTTCGCCAGCACCACGAAAGGCTTGACGGTTCCGGTTATCCTGGCAAACTCAAGGGAAGTGAAATATGCGTTGAGGCCAGAATTATTGCCGTCGTCGACGTAGTTGATGCCATGACTTCTCATAGACCCTACAGACCTGCCCACAAAGTAGAGGCAGCCCTTGAAGAGATACATAGCAAATCGGGTACCTGCTTCGATTCAAGTATTGTGAATGCTTGTACTGAATTGATTGAAGAAGGCTTTGATTTCAGGGAGGAACCGCTGGAGAAATAAGAACCTGCAGCCGTTCAGCTGTTTCAGTAGACTTCATTCGTTTCCCTCAATCATGAACCGGTCCTTCGAAGAGCAGTTGCAAGTTGTCTGTTCCAAGTTGCAAGCATAAGAACCGCTGCGCGCTGAAAAGCTGAGAACCCGCTGAACGCTTATTAAACCATGTTGTCCGTCAACAGTCCTCCGTCCCCTGCCGAGATCGCAAAACCAGATCCCGAAAAGAGTTCGGGATGACATTCTTTGCGTTATTCAGACATGATTCTGCCCAGAATTCGATTCGTTAAACTATTGAAGAGGACGATCTCATCCTTGGGAAGACTGATCATTGTTGACAGCGGGCGTGCAGCCGCACGCCCCTACATCCGTTTGGATCGAATCTATTCTCACATGCAACTCACAACTTGCAACTGTTCTTTTCGGAGAACGGGGAACCGCTCAACGGCCAACCGGTTTCACTTCGCTCTTTCCAACCCCCAACCTGCTACCTCCGACCACTTGCGTAAGCCCAGATCCCGAAACAAGTTTGGGATGACATTCTTTGCGTTATTCAGACATGATTCTGCCCAGAATTCGATTCGTTAAACTATTGAAGAGGACGATCTCATCCTTGGGAAGACTGATCATTGTTGACAGCGGGCGTGCAGCCGCACGCCCCTACATCCGTTTGGATCGAATCTATTCTCACATGCAACTCACAACTTGCAACTGTTCTTTTCGGCGAACGGCGAACCGGTTTCACTTCGTTCTTTCCGACCCCTAACCTCCTACCACCACCCACGGTTCCTGAAAAAACCCAGATCCTGAACAGGAGCACTTCAGTTACTCTAAGTTGT
>NZ_JFHM01000013.1:0-13020 GCF_003664935.1 Mesotoga sp. H07pep.5.4 | reverse complement strand
CAGCTTAACAAAGCCTTAGTTCAGTGGGTAAGAAACAAGTACAAGAAAAGGAGAGGTCACACAAAAGCGGGCAAATGGCTAGAAGCTCTTGCTCGCAGGGAGCCTCATCTATTTGTACACTGGACGATGGGGATATTCTATTCGGCTGGATAATGGGAGCCGGATGAATCGAGAGATTCAAGTCCGGTTCTGAGAGAGCCTGGGGGTGAAATCCCCCTGGGCTACTCACCAGTAAAAAGACCTAACAAAACGGGTCTCGGGTTTCGAGTCTGGGGTTTCGTGAACAAAACCGGCTCACCAATTCAGGGTTTCACTGTAACTGAGAAAGTTATCTCGATATCGGCTTTCGAAAGTCCCTTACTCTGTCATCCCGAACTTGTTTCGGGATCTGCACTTTTGAAGACCATGGCCGGTGGTAGCGAGTTGGGTGTTGGAAAGAGCTACTGAAAACCGGGTCACCGTTGAATCGTTCTCCGTTCGTCGAGGAGAACTTCGAAGCAATAGCATCAAGATTCCGACCAGGAGCTTTGTCGGAATGACGGCATTTGACTCCTTTCTCTGGGCTTCAGCTTGCAACTTGGAACAGCAACTTGCAACTGCTCTTCTTGAGGGACCAAGGACGACTCTTGACAGCGATCAGCGGGTTCTCCGCTTTTAAGCGTTCAGCGGCTCTTCTCCCGTGAGGTGGTACTGGCGAAGGTGAACCCTTCACTGGCGGCGATGATTCTCGCCTTTTGACCGGCTTCTGAGTGCTTCCCGCTGAAAGCCGCATCACTTCTGCTCTTAGTCTCCTCGGAGGACGGAGAACCTTTGACGGTGGACCTGAGAATGCTTCCTGCCAAAAGCAGCATCTCCAATATACTTGGTACTTCTGGAGGACGAGTCTTCATTTAACAATCTCAATCAACTCTGAAGCAATGTATTTCTTTCCGTATTTGCTTTGATCTGTTTGTGAAAGGACTCCCTTCTCACACAAAGCAGTGACCGCCCTTCTGGCGCTAACGTAA
Source organism: Mesotoga sp. H07pep.5.4 (assembly GCF_003664935.1). Classification (NCBI taxonomy): domain Bacteria; kingdom Thermotogati; phylum Thermotogota; class Thermotogae; order Kosmotogales; family Kosmotogaceae; genus Mesotoga; species Mesotoga sp. H07pep.5.4. Next base: position 12,013 of record NZ_JFHM01000013.1, on the reverse strand, counting down.
GTCACGTTTAGTCTTTCAGCAGCTAGCGGAATTGTAATTACAGGATTCTCGAATAGAGAATCAATTAGCGCTAGTGGAAGGGCTGAAGAAACAGGTTTTAGACGACCTATCCAGTTGCTTCTAAGATCCATGATCTCCTTCAGCTTATTCTTTCCTAGCTCAGACTGCTGAAGGACCGCCTTGAGAAAGAAGAGAATCCATCCATTCCAGTCGCCCTCAAAGCTTACGTTTCTCAATCTTGAATAGTATTCCTGTCGATTAGCTTCAAAATAGCCACTGAGATACAATCCCGGTTGATCCATCAGTCCCCAGTAAGTTTTGAGTAAAGAGATCAATAGCCTCCCAACCCTCCCATTTCCGTCCACAAATGGATGGATGGCTTCAAACTGATAATGAACCAAAGCCAACCTAACAAGTGGAGGTAGTCTAGATTCAGAGTTGATGAAATTCTCCAGTTCGCCAAGACAATCGTTCAGCTCTTCGGGAGGTGGGGGTACATAATCAGCTTCATTCAAAGTGCAGCCCGGTTTTCCAATCCAGTTCTGCGTTCTCCTTAATTCTCCGGGATATGAATAGCCTCCGCACACTCCCGACATGAGCACGGAATGTAACTCCTTGAAAAGTCGTGTTGAAATCGGCAAAGACTTCAGGCGTTCAAGACCATACTCAAGTGCCTTTAGATAATTCGACACCTCCCGAACATCTTCTGCCAAGGGAACACTATTTTGGTCAGCTTCAAAAAAGTAGAGATCCTCAATGTCCGAAGTCGTTCCCTCGATCTGTGACGAAGCAACGGCTTCCCTGCGAAAGAGAGGCCTGATCAACAATCGCGATCCTGGACTCCCAGAAAGAAACCCCGAAAACTCTCCCATCGCTCGATTTGCTTCACCGAGAAGAAACAGAAGGTCATTGTCATATACGAGCTTTGGTGGTAAGGGATTAGGTACAAACGCCCAGTATGTGAAGCTCGGACCGACTATCTTCTTCACTTTTCCTGGTGAACTAGAGGAAAACTGATCCGGTATCATTTTGCCCTCCAAATTGTGCGCAAGTACAATTCTTTTCAAGACAATTATACTATAGTGCTCATGAGTATAATTTTCTTGATCGGAGAAGTTACCTAAATTGAAGCATTTAAGGAGTAAACAAGCGCCGTGGGCTCTGTTTCCCTTCTATCAAGAGCAAGGCAAACTGTCGACAAGACTCTTTTCCGATTTATTGTAGAAGAACATAGATGCTGAAACAAGTTCATGACGCCGAGCACGGGGTATCGATTACAAGGTATGGAGTCCCGCGAACGGAAAAGGCTCATAGATTCAGGGTTTTTCTGTAATTGAGAAAGTTATTCGGGCAGCGCGTTTGGGAAGTCCCTCACATTGTCATCCCGAACTTGTTTCGGGATCTGGGTTTTGGACAAACCGTGGTTGGGAGTAGCATGTTGGGGGTTCTTAACCCTTCAAATCTCTAAGCAATCTCTAAGCGGCTTTTAAGCGGGCTCCAAGAAACGGGCCGTAGACTGAGAATGTACCAAAAATCATATGGAGGTGTAAGAGATGAAAAAGATAGTGTTAATTACGATAGCGGTTCTTCTGATCGGTGGAATGACATTGGCAGTAGGCTACGGAACGAAGACGATGCAGAGAGTTCAGGATCCTACAATCTGTGAGAACTTCGTAGATGCAGACGGCGACGGAATAAATGACAACTGCCCGAACGACGGTGTAAGAGAACTAAAGAATGCCCAGGACGGAACAGGTTACAGGCACGGAGCCTCTGGCGAAAAGGGACCGGGACTCGGCAGAGGATTCGGAAAAGCAGCACAGCTGTAAGAGATAAAACCCCTACTCAATCAGGTCAAGGGCCCGAAAGGGCCCTTGTTCTTATAATAATGAAATCAGAACAACAGACTTCCAAACCCAATTACTCGTCAGTTTCTCTTGTTCTGTCATCCCGAACTTGTTTCGGGATCTGGGCTTCGTGAAGACCGGGGTTGCGGGTAGCAGTGTGGGTTGGACAGTTCAAGAAAGGTTGGTTAACCGTTTAATGGTTCACCGTTCATCGAGGAGAACCTTCTCCAGAATGAGAATCTGTTCTTCGTTCTGATCAATGTCAGGAACCATCGACACGAGATTCTGAATCACGTTCAGATGACGGTATGTGACGTTTTCGCAATCACGTAACACTGTCATCCCGAACCTGTTTCGGGATCTGGTTCCAACCTGGATGCGCAGCCTCGGAACGAAGAACCGGTGCTTCTTGGCGCGGGCGAAGGACCAAGGACGGCTATTTGCAGCATTCAGCGGTTCTTCTCCCGTGAGGTGGTGCTGGCGAAGGCGAAGCCTTCACTGGCGGCGACGATTCTCGCCTTTTGACTGGCCTGCGCAGCAGACTGGTTTTTTTGCCTCCTGCGAAGCAGCCTCACTTCCCCGGATGATCCTCCGGGCATCACTTCCGCCGGGATCTTTCGGCGCATCACTTCCGGGGATGCTCCTCCCAGCATCACTTCTCAATGGAGTCGGCATTGCGTCCGCCGGTGTTTTTCGGCGCCTTGCGTCTTGTTTCAATGGGAACTGGCCTTCTTCAGCAGATGTGCCCGCTTTCAACGCACCACTCTGTTTTTTCCACCGGATTTTGCACTATAAAGAGCGTCGTCGACACGTTTTAGTATGCTTGACTTCGTGTCTGAAGGCTTAAATGTGGCGACCCCGAAGCTGGCCGTGACTGTCAATCCGAGCTTTTTCTCAGTCTCTCTCTCGAAGTTCTTCCGAACCTCTTCTGCGATCTCGGTAGCCTCTTCTGATGTCGTTTCGGGAAGCATTACAATGAATTCCTCGCCACCGTATCTCACGGTAGTCCGTCTTGGTGAGATTATTTCGTTTAGAACATCAGCGAACAGCTGTAGAACTCTGTCGCCTTCGGGGTGGCCTCTAGTATCGTTGACTCTCTTGAAGTCGTCTATGTCTGCCATTATTATGGAAAGAGGCTTGCAGGTCGAGCATAAGCTCTCTATCTCTTTATCTAGCCTGTTCATGAATTCACGTCTGTTCGACAATCCAGTCAGCGGGTCGCAGTTCATCAGCCTTTCTATCTCTTTATTTGCAGCCTGAAGCTCTTTGTTCTTACGCGCTAGCTCTCTCGTAAGCGATGCGAGCTCATCCGTAACCTTCGACATGCTCTCCATAATGTCTCCGGCCGAAAGGCCAATCTTCACGCCCAGAAACAGCCTCCTTGACTCGTCGACAAGCATGACAAATCCGCTCACTAGATGAATGTTCGATCTTGAATCGCTAAGACCGATTCTTACAGGCTTCGATCCATGTCTTTTCAATAGTGCTTGCGAATTGTCCACAACAAGATTGCAAATATTCTCGCCTTTGAGAGTATCACTTTTCTCCACTAGAGAAATCAGAGAGGGGCTGTGATCAAGGATCTTGCCTTCGTTGTCAAAGAGAATAAGGATTGCTCCAGATAGATTCTCGAGAGCGGAAAAGAAATCATCTTTATTCGAAAGGATAGCCTCTCTTAGCTCATTCACGCTCTTTCCACCATTGTTTGGCAAGCTCGATAGCCTCATCGGCCGATTCGGCAGTTCCATCGGCACCCAGTCTCTTCCAGAGATCCTCTGATTCGTTGATTACCAGACCTCCGACCATGATCCTCATTGTTTTGAAGTCACTATCATTGTGAACGGACTGAATTAGCTTTTTCGTGAGATCGAGATTGAAGGACATCGTAACGGAGATCGCCAGCAAAAAAGGAAGATTCTTCTTCAGATGCTTGAGCACTTCGGACACCGGTGTATTTGCTCCGAGATAGCTGACATTCCAGCCGCTCAGTTCAAGAAGGTCGGCAAGTATCCTTGCTCCAAGCTCGTGGTATTCGTTCTGCGAACTGAGCACAACGGCCTTTCTTCTGGGGTGCGAAGGTACGGTCTCGATCATGCTGTATGTGCTTGCCATAAGCCTATTCATAAGAGAAGTCGCGAGATGTTCCTCGGCAATGGATATCTCACCGGTCTGCCATAGGTAACCTATCTCGTACATTGCAGGCTGAACTACCTTCAAATAGAAATCGGCGAGCAATTTTTCGCTATTGATTTCACGGTTAGCAGTCTCTCTAAGCTTTTTATAATCGCCTGTGAGCAGGGCTAAGACGGTTTGCCTCTCGATAGCCTTCCAGTCCTCGTCAACCTTCATCTGGATAAGACCCTCTTGAGCATGTTCTACAGCCGCATTATGTGAATCCAACATTTCAAGATATACTTCGATTACCTGAGCGGCGCTTTCCGGAGTTAGAAACTCATCTATCGCCTTCATCCAGGCCTTCAAGACTTCAGGAAAGAATTCGACAGAGAAATCCCTCGAGGTGTAAGTCTTATATACCCAGGGTAGAGACTTCGCCAGGAGATCGTAGTCGTTCAGCTTAATGACGTTTGAGATGAATTGGAGATGATTCGAGTTGTTGTCATACATTATGTATAGCGGATTCATACCGAGAAGTTCAGAAATGTCCTCTCTCGCCGCCATAAGCTCGTTAACCCTCTTCAGCATCTTCTGTCCCTGAGACTCGTACTCCATAGCCGCCGAGGCTGAAACACTCAGATTTTTTCCAAAATCATCCGATACTCTCTGCATATAAACACTCCCAAAGTGATTTAATCGAATTCTAGCCTATTCCGCATATACATTATAAACTAATGAGACCTAGTTCACAGGAATCCTTCAGCTTATCATCTAACCCTGGTCAATCCGATGTAGAGAAAAGGCCAAATACACGGCGGCTTTTCGCTTCATAATTGTCTGACCTCTTTTGGCGTCCTAAAACCGGCAGAGGCGATATTCTGCGGCAAGTATCGATTATCCGATTTTGAGATTCGAGTTGTTACACAGCCTTCAAAGGTAGCCTGATGATGCCGGAGCATTCACAGAAGAAATTCATTTAAGTGTCCGATTTATTTCAGTATCTAATTGAAAAGCATAAAGCACTTTCCAGTACACATTCCCGTCTGAATGGAGTTTCTTTAGACTCGATTCGGAAATCTCTTAGACTAGAAATAGCCTCCCGTCTCTCCACCTTAATTCCCTATACTTCAACCCGTATAATGTAATTTTCGACTTCAGTCGTATGATCTCGATGGGAGGTGAGAAAATGAAACGTTTCTTCGTACCGCTCGTGATAGTTGTTCTGATCTTTCTTCTTTCGGGATGCATTTGGGGAGATAAGCCTCTTCCAAAGATTGTTCTTATAGATGACTCCCATGCAAACAGATTTGGAGGGGAAGAGAGCGAATTTTTCGATGGAATAATTGCTATTCTCGCGGCCAAGGGTTACGACTACAAATACTCCTCTGTCGAGGGGTTTGAACCGCAGAACTACGCGATAGTTATCCTTTCGATGCCCGGCGCTAGTTATTCTACTTCGGACATAGACAAACTGGAAACACAGCTCAGCAAAAAAGGCAAGATAATTATGATGGATATCCTTGCTGAGGTTCCGCCGGCAAGCACCTTCTTTCTAGATGCTCTTTCCGACGGCCTCAATACTGGCATAGGTTTTGTGTGGGGGCTTGTAACGGATACCGTCAACAACATCGGCGGAAACAAGATGATGATAACAACCGATAACTTCACGACCCACCCGCTTGCATCTACCCTCTCTGCGAAGATCGCCATGATGATGGCTACCAAGCTTACTGTGGAAGGGAATGCGACAGTCGCGATCTTTGCGGAATCATCTGCAATCTTCACTACCTATGTACCCAGTGGCGATGAAGTGACCTATGTACCGGAGGCTGCTCCTCCCATACCGATTGTAGTAGCATCCAATATCGGGGGAGGTAAAGTAGTAGCGATTTCCAGCGCATATGCATTTACAGGAACCCTTATGGGAATCGTTCCAGGCAACACCGACCTCTTCAGGGCAGCGGTCGACTGGTAAATCACCTACTAGAAACGTAGTTACTCTAAGCTGTCAGACTTGTCGTTTCTCTCGGGCTTGATAATAGTGTACTTATCGAAGAGCCATACGGTGAGAATTCCGCATGCTATACCGATAAGGGCACCGGCAATAACATCCGAGAAATAGCTGAAATAGACGTAAACCTCTGCCAGAGCTATTAGAGAAGAAAGTAGAGCTAGCGGGACCCTGAGCATTTTGACGCTGTTCCATAAGACTGCAGTGTAGGCAAAAGCGACGGCAACCGGAGAAGACGGAAAGGAATAAGTCTCGGGAATTGGAAAGATGATAGTATACCCCTCGATAAACTCGAGCGGCCGCAGCCGCCCGAAAACGGGCTTAAAGATAACGAAGGCAATCAGTAAACTTATACCGAGTCCCAGCGAAGTCATATAACCTGCCCTACGGTATTTCTTATCTAGGAGGAGAAAGACCGTAAGCAGGATCCATACTAAGGCTCCCCTCTCGAGAAACAGCATGAACGAGAGAAAGAGATCCATAAACTGTCCAGACATAACTGCATTAAGCGAATCCATAACCGAAAGCTCAATCTGATTAAGCGCATCCCACATTCTAGAACACCACCATAATCTCTAAGAAAAGGGGCGGTTCTAGACCGCCCCTCGATAATAACACTCTCTATAAAACTATCTAAGAATATCCTGAATTGCAGCGATCTCGGTGTAAGAGAGACCGGCCTTCTTCGTCAGGTAGTCTAAAGCAACGCTCTTCACGTTGAGATCGTCGACGGGATTGCCGTCGTTCATTATAACGAAGAGATCAACGATGATCTTTCTTACTGCTTCGTAAGCTGCGGTTCCCGGTACTACATTATAGTAGTTCTCGTAAGACTTGACATAATCGGCATAGATCTCGTCGGTCTTGGCGTTCATGATTGCGCCAAGCAGAGCAGATGCGATTCCGGCCCTATCCTTGCCTTCGACACAGTGAATCAGGTACGGAGGCTCGTGAGCTATCATGAATCTAAGGCCTTCTCCGAGTTTCTTCGCAAAGTCGTCTGCGAGAGGATCGACACCCATATTCAAATTGATTAGGTTGCCGGCCTCGCTGATGGACTTGTAGTACTCCGAGTATTCAAGATTTGATGCGAGCTCTTCATCTGAGTCGGAAAGATTGATGACAGTCTTGATACCGGCCTGCTCGATAAGAGCCGATGCGTACGGAGCCCTGGGATCGTCTATCGAAGGATGGGAGCATCTGTAAAGCTTACCTGGAGCAATATCTCCGAGGGTAATCTCTCTGAAGTTCGCGAAAATCTCATCGCTCGCGTAATCTTCCCTTACCTCGCTTCTCACAAGATGTCTTATCTCCAGCTCATCCTTGTAAGCCCCCTTCTCGACTAGACCCATATAGACGGGACTTCCAACTTCCAGTCCATAAGTCTTCGCAAAATTGCCATAGTTGATCGCGAGAAGAACATGATCGTCGGAATATCTCGCAAGCGGCTTCCCTCTGTCGACATCACCGTATGTGGTCACGAACGGAACCATGATAGTGGTCGTTCCCATCGTTACGTAAACCAGATCTCCCGCTTCAATAGCGGCGTAAACAACTGCTTCCATCGGGATATTCGTATGAACGTTACCGTACTTATCAATTTCAGCAACTGCACCAACGATTCCGGCGAGCATCAAAGCTGACAGAACCACAAATACACCCAGTAAAAACCCTCTTTTAAGCATAAAACACCTCCACTTATCCTTTTTAGACGTTAAGGTATTTGCACCACAATTATATCACCAGCGACTTTTAATCACGAAAAGAACAACCTTCACTATCCCGTCGACTTGAAGGTAATGCGATAGCCGCATGGCACTGTTGCTCCGCGTTAAAACACCTGATATACAGTTTATACCACAGATAAAGCCGTAGAGAAACGAAAGATCAAAGTGTGGGGATAACAACGGCTGGAAGTTATCCGGGCAGCAGTCTATGGGAGCCCTCCACTCTGTCATCCCGAACTTGTTTCGGGATCTTGGTTTTGGAGAAACCGTGGTTGGGGGTCGGAGGTCGGAGGTTGGAAAGAGCAAAGGATCAGTTGCAAGATGCAAGTTCCAAGTTGTAAGTAAAAAGACCTAACAAAACGGGTCTCGGGTTTCGAGTCTGGGGTTTCGTGAACAAAACCGGCTCACCAATTCAGGGTTTCACTGTAACTGAGGAAGTTATCTCGATATCGGCTTTCGAAAGTCCCTTACTCTGTCATCCCGAACTTGCTTCGGGATCTTGGTTTTGGAGAAACCGTGGTTGGGGGTCGGAGGTCGGAGGTTGGAAAGAGCAAAGGATCAGTTGCAAGATGCAAGTTCCAAGTTGTAAGTAAAAAGACCTAACAAAACGGGTCTCGGGTTTCGAGTCTGGGGTTTCGTGAACAAAACCGGCTCACCAATTCAGGGTTTCACTGTAACTGAGGAAGTTATCTCGATATCGGCTTTCGAAAGTCCCTTACTCTGTCATCCCGAACTTGTTTCGGGGGTCGAAGGGAAACCATGGTTGGGGGTATCGGGTTGGTGGTAGGAAAGAGCAAGAGAAACTGGTTCGCCGTTGAATGGTTCTCCGTTCGCCGAGGAGAACTTTGAAGCAATAGCATCAAGATTCCGACCAGGAGCTTTGTCGGAATGACGGAATCCAGTCTTTTCGCAATAACCGTTAATTGTCATCCCGATGAGACTGCCCTGAAATGCTCTTGTTCAGGGCCCCTGTTTGGGGATCTTGTTCAGGGTCATCCCGAACTTGTTTCGGGATCTAGGCTTTAGTAGGGGCCTTAAATTTCTTGTTATAAGATTTCCTCAGAAATGAAGTGAAATAGTGTTCTATATACTGGACAGTTATACCAACATCTGTTCGTTATAAAGGTCATTAGTTGACGAGTGGTTAATATCTTGAAGGATGATCTCGCCCAGCAAGAAGGTCCAGGCTCTCCTAACTGCCCTTTATACACCGAAAAGAGTTTCTTCTATCAACCAAGAGCAAAGCTCTTAGCACTGCAACGAGGAACAATCTCCCAGTATCCAGATCCTATAGGTTAACTGAATGCAAAAAATGGAGTCACGAAAGAAGGGATTTATCGGAAATATATCGGCAGTTTATCGGAAATCCAGTATAATTGAACTGCGATGAGAGGAGAGATATTTTTGAAAGTGAAGTGGGACCCACGGTATTCAATTACCGATAAGATAGCGGCCGATCTCATGACAATAGAAAAGATAAGGGTTCAATTGGAGAACGCGCAGATTCCTTTAAGCTCTCTTGCAAGAATAAGAGAGAGCGCAAGAATCCGATCAACACACTTTTCAACACAGATAGAAGGTAATCGCCTGACTCTTCAGGAAGCACGCGACGTCGTGAAGAATCAAAGGATTATCCAGGAAAGAGCTAGAGACTCAAAAGAAGTGAAGAATTACTGGGATGCTCTCCTCAAAATCGAGGAGTGGGCTAAAGAACTCAGACCGTTCGATGAGTATCTTATAAGGAAAACGCACTCGATTGTCGAGAAGGGTCTCAGAGCAAAGCCCTCCGCTTATCGAACCGAACAAAACGTAATAAGAGACTCTCTCACTAATGCGATCATCTACCTTCCTCCAGAAGCAAAGGACGTTCCGGAACTGATGAGCGAATTTGTTAACTGGGAACATGAGGCCCGGAATATGACCCCGGTCCCGCTGATCGCAGCGCTCGTTCACTACCAGTTCGTTACTATCCATCCCTTCTACGACGGAAACGGAAGAACTGCAAGACTATTGTCCACCTTCATTCTTCAAAGGGGAGGTTATGGACTGAACGGAATCTTTTCTCTCGAGGAGTACCACGCTCGCAACCTTCGGCTCTACTACTCCTCTCTCATTACCCACCCCCACCACAATTATTACGAGGGGAGAGAGAAGGCCGATCTAACCGGCTGGGTTGGATACTTCGTGGGATTGCTTGCAAAGGTTTTCGAAGCAGCTGGAAAGGAAGTCCTCGCTCAAGGAGCGATTCCTTCAGACCCCGTGCTCTTGAGAAGACTTGACCATAGGCAGAAGAATGTACTCTCTATGTTCTCTTCAAGAGATTCCTTGACTGTAAAAGAGCTGGCAAACAACCTGGGACTTTCGGACAGAATGGTGAGAAACATAGTAAATAAGTGGGTCCAAGAAGGCTTTCTCGAAGTACTCGATCCCTCAAACAAGAATCGAAGATATGGATTATCGGAAATATATCGGCAGTTTATCGGAAATGAAAGTTGAGGTTGATTCGCGGAATATGTTGGTATAGGAATCATTGGGAGGAATGAGTCAGTTTCGAAGCGGTAGGGTGTGTGCTCTTTGAAACCGCTTTGCTAACTCGTCCGCGGCAGGTGGCAATGTGCCTTTTATTTTGAAGATGCTTTTTCCCCGCGAATCGAAACTGGGCGCACGAAGTGCGACAGTCCTGATGTTGTGCATCACTTGTGTTTTTTGGTTGTTCTTGCCGATACTTGCAGTGACTGGCCTCAGCTTGAAGCTGAGGCTGGCACCACGAAGTGGTACTGGCGAAGGCGAAGCCTTCACTGGCGGCGATGATTCTCGCCTTTTGACTGACCTGCGCCAGCATACTGGCTCCTTTTTGCTTCCTGCGAAGCAGCCTCACTTCCCAGGATGATCCTCCGGGCATCACTTCCCGACGCAGTCGGTCTAACGTCCCCGCATGTTCTTCGCCGGCATTGCGTCCGCTGAGGTCTTCCTTACAACCAACAACAAAGCTCTTAGCACGGTGAGTAGCCCAGGGGGATTTCACCCCCAGGCTCTCTCAGAACCGGACGTGAACCTCTCGATTCATCCGGCTCCCATTATCCAGCCATATAGAATATCCCCATTGTCCAGTGTACAAATAGATGAGGCTCCCTGCGAGCAAGAGCTTCTAGCCATTTGCCCGCTTTTGTGTGACCTCTCCTTTTCTTGTACTTGTTTCTTACCCACTGAACTAAGGCTTTGTTAAGCTGACTCAGTACTGTATACATCTCAAATCTGCGAAAGTGTCCATAGTAGTTTATCCACCCTCTTATTACCGGGTTGATTCTTTCTGAGAGTTCTTCAATACTCAGGTATGACTTGGTTTGAAGTCTCATTCTCCGGATCTTCTGTCTCATCGCCTTCTTTGCCTGTTCACTCACTGCAGGATTGAAGCCGTAGAAGATTCTCCCATTTCTGTCTTTGCAGCTACGAACTCTGAAGGTGTATCCTAGAAAGTCAAAGCTTGTATTTGGATACTCGTCCTTCCTTTTATCGTCTTTGCAGTAGACAATACGGGTCTTCTCTGGATGAAGCTCCAGTTTGCATTCTTCCATTCTTTCTTTGAGACTTTCAAGAAGAAGCCTGGCTTCCTCCAGAGTTCTACAGTGTATCACTCCATCATCCGCGTATCTGGCAAAGGGCTTATCCGGATGAGTTCTCTCCATCCACTTGTCGAAGGCGTAATGCATGAAGAGGTTAGCCAGTACAGGGCTTATTACCCCTCCCTGTGGCGTTCCCTTGCTCCTCTCTTCGACTCTTCCATTCGCTTGTATAAAGGGTGCTTTCAGCCATCTCTCTATGTAGAGTATTAGCCATGGAATCTTCACATGTTTCTTGACTGCCCTCATTAGTAGTTCATGGTCTATGTTGTCGAACAGTCCTTTAATGTCGAATTCCAGTACCCAGTCATACCGCCAGCATCTCTGCCTCGTTACTTCAAGGGCATCTATCGCTGACTTTCCCTCCCTGTATCCGTAGGAGTCCTTATGGAAGTATGGATCTACCAGGGGATTTAGATAGATTTTGGCTACCATCTGGGCTACTCTGTCCCCCACTGTGGGGATTCCCAGTACTCTCTTTCCTCCACTCTTCTTTTCTATCTCTATAGCTTTTACTGGAGGTGGAAAGTAACTGCCCGAGGTCATTCGATTCCAAATCTTGTAAAGATTGTTGTCCAGATCGGCTTCGAACTCTTTCAGGCTTACCTCGTCTATTCCTTCTGCCCCTCTGTTCTCTTTCACTTTCTTGAATGCTTCCAGTACTACTTTCTTGGGGATTTCATACGACCTCAT
>NZ_JFHM01000037.1:0-1151 GCF_003664935.1 Mesotoga sp. H07pep.5.4 | reverse complement strand
ACTGGCTATATGAAGAGTCCCTCTGAGATAGTGATTGCAGTTACTTCTCATCTTGGTGGTATTCTTGTTACCGCTTCCATAGTAAGTCGGAGTAGTTCCCGCGTACCTTTGAAGGTCTCTGTAGGAACTGAACTTGTGTGTTAGGTAGGCAACTATGAGCTGGCTGGCGATTATTACTCCCACTCCAGGTAAGGTGAGAAGCACACTGAATTCGCTTTCCTCAATGATTTCTTTCATCTGCTTGCCTATCTCTTCCTTCATCACTTTTTTCTCCATAGCGTACCTTGAGAAAGCGACTATCAATGTCCTTATGGAAGCTGGCACATATCTTTCAAGCGCGATTTTTCTGAGCTCCTTCAGCTTGCTTTTGAGATTGCTATTTATCAGGAAACCCATCTCTTTAAGCTTCTGGAGTATCTCTTTATCAGACATTGAGAGAAAGTCTTTTGCAGTAGGACAGATGGATATAAACGCCAGTTTTCTGGCGGAAGTGCCACTGAAAACTTCTTTCACCTCCGGCCAGTACCTTTCAAGGTATGCATCCAGCCTTCCTATATCCTGCATCATAGATACATTTATCACAGCGTTCTCTTCAACCAGTACATCCAGCTCAAAAGCTATCCCTTCCCTCTTCACTTGCAAACACCATTCGGGGTTATGCTCATAGGTCATCGCTATTACCTTCGAATCAATGAAATCGCTCTTGCCTTCTATCACGAAGAATGACCTGGCTTCGCTCGATCTCCTGCTTGGAAGTATGTACACCTGCCTGTTGTTCCTTAGAAGATAATCGACGATCCTGTTATTGCCATCCTCAATAACATAGACCGCCTCCTTTATCTTCAGAAGCTTCGCAAAATCTTCTTCCTTGTTCTTTAAAACTAACTTCTTACCCTGGTGCAAAAGATAACAGTAATGCTTCTTTCTTCCCCAATCAATTCCAACTATCTCCATAACTGCACCTCCGTTGCTTGTTTGGCAGTTTGTTGAGTGTTTCGTTTACCGCTGTTTTGGTCCTGAAGCATTCCTGCTCCGGATATTCTACTATCGTTCCTGAACACTCCTGGATGCAAGATGTTCTTGCCCAACTGGGCCTCGCAGGCTATAACCAAGAACTGGACTTATCTTGCATCCCCTGCCTCTCTTATTCT
>NZ_JFHM01000036.1:0-1372 GCF_003664935.1 Mesotoga sp. H07pep.5.4 | reverse complement strand
TCATCCTCGTGTATTGTCAAAAGAGAGAGGGTATAGAATGAGGGTAGAGGGAGTAGCCAGTCGTCATCCTTAGGCTTAGAGCCTGTACTTCAGATTGGGCACCCTTCTTAACACGATTGAGAGTAATGGTCGAAAAGACCGCACCTTGTACGAGGTTGTGAAAGGAGGAACCCTCATGTTATATGTAGGAGTCGACATATCCAGTGAAAGTTTTGACGTTTGTTTCTATTTACCAGAGAAGAAGAAAATGAAAAGCATGAAGTACAAACAAGACAGGGAAGGTTTTAGGGAATTTCTAAAGAAGCTAAATGCTTACAAGGACGAGAAACAAGTCGGAATGGAAGCTACGGGTTCGTATCACAGCAACTTGTACGGATTTCTTAGAAGCAAAGGGATAGACGTACAGCTTCTCGATCCGTATACCCTTAGCAAATTCATGAAGGCTATGAGCAGGTCAAAGACAGACAAGAAAGATGCAAAAAGCATAGCGGTTGCAATGTACAGGATATTCGATCTGCTGAGCGTTTCTCAAGTACCAGAGGAAGAGATGTCAGCATTCAGGGACTTAGTTAGGATGAGAAGCACTGTAGTAGCAAACTGTTCTGATCTTCAAAGGAAACTGAAGAGCAAATTGAAGATTCATATGCCTGAGCTTCTTAAGACCTTCAGATCCGTTAGTTCACCTGTGCTATTGCATCTGTTGAGTGTATATCCATCCAGAGAAGAGATACTTGCCAACGAGGAAGATGCAGTCAAATTGCTCAGCTCTCACAGAAACTGGAGTGAAAAGAAAGCGAGAGAGGTTATCGATTCACTCAAAGACTCAATAGGCAAGCCAGATACCTTTGGAACCTACTCAACAATTACTAGCACATTCATAGCTGAAATTAAGCTTCTCAAAGACCACGTGGAAGCCCTGAATGAGGAAATAAAGAGGTTTCTTGAGAAGTTCCCTGACAATCCCCTAAGAACCATACCAGGTATTGCTGAAGTCACAGAAGCCGAAATCGTATCTGAAGTAGGCGACATAGACAGATTCTCTTCCGGGAAAGCCTTTGTATCGTACATAGGCCTTGACCCTGTTATTAAGCAGAGTGGCAACATGACTCGTGGCCTTTCAATTTCTAAGAAGGGTAACAAACATCTACGAAGAACCTTCTACCATTTAGCTAAGAACTTGATCGCAAACACTGAGAAGTACAGGAACAAATACGAGAAGATGAAAAAGAGGGGGGTGAAAAATAAGGTGGCCCTAATAGCAACTGCAAGAGCTGCAGCTGAAATGGTCTACCAACTTTTGAAAAACAACGTTCCATTTGACCTTTCACTCTCATAATTTTCCTAATTCTATACTTGACAACTTAGAGTAACT
>NZ_JFHM01000023.1:0-10503 GCF_003664935.1 Mesotoga sp. H07pep.5.4 | reverse complement strand
CAGTGGTCCTTTCTTGAGTGCTGTGAAGGCGTCGTAAGCATTGGCAATCGTTGCAGGCCTGACAAGGAAGTGTTTGTTGTTACCGTTAGCTCAACTGCTCTTAGCTCTGTCAAGTCTTCGAGTTTGTCTGCATAAGAGAAAGTACTTCCAATCTCTTTCAGCTTTCTGCATAAGGCAGTCTCCATTACCAGTGCAAGGAAACAGATCATTATGTGTCCCTTCACCCTCGTGTCTGTGTAATGGTATATGGGACGAAGATCGAGTCCGCTCTTCAGTTCCCTGAAGGCCCTCTCTACTTTCCACAGTAACTTGTATGATTGAGCAACCTCTCTATTGGTTAGTTTTGTGTTCGTTCTTAGAACGTATTTGCCATCATATTTGACTTCCGAAGCCATCTTTTCCTGGTCTATCTTCACATCTGTTTTCTGCATACTCAGATATCTTCTGTATCCTCTGTTTCCTACAAGACTCTTTGGCCCCTGTTTGAGTTTCTTAGTAAGGTTCTTCACTATCTCTTCTCTCTTGATTCTGTCTCTTTCTGCCTGAAATGGATTGAAACAGATTACGTATCTCTCCCCCTCATGCAGAACTTCCTTTACCTTCAGATTCTCTTCCACTTCTTCGTAATCACCGGGCTGATTCAATACCGCTTCAACTCTCTTGCTTCTTCTCATCTTCACTCCGAATATGTATGAAAGCCCGGTCTTATCTATCTCCTCAATGAGTCCGTTGCTTATCATTCCTCTATCGGCTACCACTATAACCCTGTCTATGTTGAATCTCCTTCGTATATCCTCAAGAGCTATCCTGAAAGTATCTATGTCTGCTGTGTTTCCGGGAAAGATTTGGTGAGCAACGGGGAAACCATCCTTCGTCATTAGTACCCCTATCATCACTTGCTTGCAATCAGACCTGTGATCCTTAGAACGACCATACATTGAAAGTTCGGGTCCTTCTCCCTGGAAGTACGTACTCGTTGTGTCCCAGAATACTAGATCGAGATTCAAGTTGAAGAGAGTCTTAACATTACTGAATAGCTCTTCCTCCACTTCTTCCTTGAACTTCTCGAGATAATCCAGTCCACGGTAGTAATGCTGAAGACTCAACTGTTCGAACTCAGGTCTGTAAACCTTGCTTACCCACCTGTCTACTCCCCTCTTCGATCTCGGTTCGACAAGTCTGTTAAGTACCATAGCGAATATAGCCTCAACGTAATCGCTAACTGCATCCGTATCTCCCAGAAGTCTCTTCAATACTCTTTCGATACCCAGTTCCTTCCATAACTGCTCGAAGATAATTACAGGTCCCCACAGATAGGTTTGATTCACATTAAGGGCTTCTTTCCTAATCCATTCTTTCGTCGAGAAGTTCCTCAGGCTTTCAATAAGCCTATCTATCTGGCCACTGTTCTGAAGATCATCTACTCTCCCCAGATTAACCAGAACTTTCTGTCTAGTCTTATTCCCCACTCGTATATTCTCTACGAGCTGCAGGTAACTCCTGGTGGAACCGTCCTTGTTTTTGAAGTGCTTCAGTCTAAGAAACATGGCACCTATATTATATCACTATAACTAAATACAAGTCAAGTACTAACAAAATGACAAGCAAACACACATGGCACCGCATTTCAAAAACGATTTAAATATCTACAACGAACTTATGCACCTTTCAGAACTTATTCCTACTATTTATTCTCTTTTGCTGTCAAAGTTGAGCTTTACGAGGCTAAAGGTTAGGAAAGAAAAAGAGCCGATTAATCGGCTCAGGATTCAAGTTAATAATATACGATACAGGAAAGAAATCCATCATTTCTGTCCGTAATGATTCTTCACAAAATCTTGCATCTTAAGACACTCGTCATGAGAGATAACTTTGGGAGTTCCTAAAATCGTAGCCATGATAATTGTCTTTGCAGATTTCTCAAGTACTTCCGCCACTTTGAAGGCGTCGCTCAAATCGCCTCCGACACAGACTGCTCCGTGATTGGCTAGTAAAGCGGCGTTGTTGTTTCCAAGTGCGGAAACTACGTTTGCCGCAAGTTCTTCTGTTCCGGGTAATGCGTACTCCGCGCATTTCACGCCCTCTCCAATTATCTGTACCAGTTCTTCGGAGACGGCAGGTATATCCTTTCTTGCTATAGCGAAAGCCGTTGAGTACTGGGGATGGGTGTGGATAACAGCTCCAACATCCGGTCTGTGACTGTAGATCATCCTGTGCAGCGCGTGTTCTATGCTTGGCTTTCGTTTGCTGTCAATAGTATTGCCCTTCATGTCTGCCATCACAATATCATCGATCTTCAAACTCCCGTAGCTCATCCCACTTGGGGTTATGAGGAAGGTTTCTTCATCTACTCTTACGCTTATGTTTCCCCATGTTCCCACCGTCATGCCCCTGTCTTCCATCCTCTTACAGGCATCCAGCACCAGGCTTGCGAATTCAACTCTATTCATATGTATACGCCTCCAACTTCTCCATGATTGAACGTGTGTTTTCATAGATCTCTTTATAAATTCCAAATAGATTCTCATATTTCTTAGCTCTGATTGGGTCGGGAATGACAGTCTCAACATGTCTGATCAACCTGGCAGCTTCTCTGGGATCTCCAATTTCATTTGTGGCAAGAAGGGCGAGTATCAAGTTGCCTATAGCACCGGTGTCCTGAGTCTCCAGGGTTCTCACTTTCTTTCCGTAGACATCTGATTGTATCTTCCGCCAAATGGGACTCTTGCTGCCCCCTCCCATAACGTTCACGCTGTCGAACTTGACTCCCAACTCTTCAACGACTTTCATACAGTCCTTTATCGAGAATGAGACCCCTTCCATAATTGCCCGAACCATGTGTGCCTTAGAGTGTTTCATGGTCAGTCCAAAAAAGACGCCCCTTGCTTTGGAATTCCACAGAGGGGTTCTTTCACCCATGAGATAAGGTAGAAAAACCAGGCCTTCCGACCCCAGAGAAACACCTTTTGCCAGGGAGGAGTATTCGTCAAAGACTTCGCTATTTCTCTCTTTATCGAAGGTATTTCTAAACCAGGTTAAGCTGGAAGCGGCCGTCTGAGTTATCCCCAGAATATCCCAGTAACCTTCAAGTGGATAGCTCCAACACATGACCCTCTTCTTTGGGTCTATTACCGGCTTGGATGTGCAAGCGGCAACGACACCGGCCGTGCCGACTATGCATGAAACCTCTCCTTCACCGAGAAGACCCGAACCCAATTCAGCAACTGAGTGGTCCGAACCTCCGTTCACTACAGGTGTCCCTTGAATCAGGCCTGTCTCTCTTGCCGCTTTCTCGTTGACATGACCGATTATTCTCGCTGAAGGAATAACCTCCGGAAGAAGATCTCCATCCAGATCAATTAGTTCAAGAGCCTCCCTGCTCCATTGATTCGTTCTTATGTCGAATACAGCAGTTCCCGAGGCATCCGAGGGATCTGTAACCTTGTTCCCTGTGAGCAGAAACTTTATGTAATCCTTTGCGATCAATATCGACTTCGTACGGGAAAAAACGCCTGGCCTATGCTTTCTCACCCAGCATATTTGTGGAGCGGCGTAAGTTGTTGTGGGGAAGTTCCAGGTCAGATCGGAGAGCCTTGCGGCCCTGCCATCGCTTTGCCATTCTTCTATTATTTCGCTGCTTCTCTGATCTAGCCAGGTGATTGAAGGGCCTATTGGCCTGTCTTCGGAGTCTAGATAGACATGGGTATGCATCTGGCCGCAAATAGAAATCGCTTTGATTAGATGAGGGAGATTGTTGTCACTATCAGTCAACTTCTTTACACAATCTATGATCCCCTCCCACCAAAGCGCCGAATCTTGTTCTGCCTGTCCCGCGCTTTCTGAGATAATGGGGTACTCCGTGTATGCCGATTTCTGAATCTCACCTTCCAGAGAGACCAATGAAAGTTTTACTCCCATGGTTCCCAGATCGATTGAAAGAACTCCTTGCCTCATCGTCTCCTCCACAGGTACATTCTAAAACCGCTATAGAGTAAAATGGATCACTAAAGTGATAACTTCATATCATGGTCTATTGCCTAGAGCTTACCAGATAATTTGTATTTGAAGAAGTCCGATTAGGAACAAATATCCCATAGTTCAAACGATTAGGAGTGATTTCCGACGAATAATACTATGTAATGTTAGCTTAGACAGTGTCAATAAAAACAGATCTTTGACTGGCAATATAGCTGCGGGAAGGCGATAGATCAAGTTGATCATCCAGAATTATCCCGGAACAATGGATGAGATAATCCGGAAAACGAGAGTATTTATCGCTACATGGTCTTCATCAGCCGTAAGTTCGAATAACCAGTAATCTTCGGATATGGATCTGTCAGAGTGAATCGATATAATTGAAATGTTGATCACAAGTAATCATGTGAACTATGATGCTTTGTCTTATGATCTTTGGGCCGGCCTACCGGTCACATAGAAGGAGGGATGCGAATGAACAAGAAGCTTCTGATGCTCCTGTTCTGTGTCTTGTTTACAGTTGCCGTCTTAGCAGCGAACTATGAGATTGCCGTCGTTGTCAAGATCGGCGGAATCCCCTGGTTCAACAGAATGGAAGTCGGTGTAAAAGATGCAGCAGAAGAACTCGGCGTGAATGCCTACCAGATAGGGCCTTCCGATGCGGATCCTGCTCAGCAGGTGAAGATTGTTGAAGACCTTATTGCCAAGGGAGTAGATGCCATCTGTGTAGTACCTAATGATGCGAAAGCTCTTGAGCCTGTATTCGAGAAGGCAAGAGCGAACGGTATCATTATCATCACACACGAGTCACCAGAGCAGAAGGGTGGCGACTGGGACGTAGAAACGATAGACAACGTCAAGTTTGGAGAAGCTAACTTCGAGAAACTTGCTGAACTAATGGGCGGAGAAGGTGAGTTTGCCGTTTTCGTCGGAGGACTCACAGTTCCTCTCCACAACTTCTGGGCGGACGTTGGGCTTGCCTATGTTGCGGAGAAGTATCCAAATATGAAACTGGTAACCGAGAGAATCCCATGTGGTGAGAGCGTTGAGCTTTCCTATCAAAAGACACTCGAGCTTCTAAATGCGTATCCTAATCTGAGAGGCATAGTAGGATTTGGTTCACTGGGACCTATCGGAGCATCACAGGCGCTCAACGCGAGAAACATGAAGGGAAAGGTACAGATAGTCGGAACGGTTATCCCAAGCCATGCTGACCCGTATCTCAAGCAAGGACTGATGCAGTGGGGTTACCTGTGGGATCCAAGAGACGCTGGATTCGCGCAGGTCTATTTGGCAAAGACACTGCTAGATGCCAAGGTTGCTCTTGCTAAGGCGGGAATCCCCGAAGGCATAGTGCCGGCTGTTGTCGATGGATTCGAGATTCCCGGTCTTGGGAAGGCCACGCTGGAAGGAAACATTGTGAAATTCGACGCGCAAGTCGATATAACTGCTGAGAACGCCCTTTCTTACGGGTTCTGATTTCGAGAGGGGGTACGCCCCCTCTCTTTCTGGTGATCTGATTATGGCCGAAAAACTGTTGGAGATGAGAAATATTTCGAAGAGGTTCGGGGGGGTATTGGCCCTCGATTCAGTCGATTTTGAAATAGAAAGGGGGGAAATCCACTGTCTCGTAGGCGAAAACGGGTCTGGAAAGAGTACCCTAATCAAGATAATCTCGGGTATTCACTCACCCGATCCCGGTGGTGAGATCTATGTCGACGGAAGAAGGATAAGCCACCAGAAGTCTTCTAACAGTGTGAGGGAGGGAATTCAGGTTATCTATCAGGATCTTTCACTCTTTCCAAATCTGACCGTTGCAGAGAACATAGCTATTTCTTCGAGGGTGGAAACCGGAAGTCGTCTGATGAAATGGAAAGTAACCGAAGAAGAGGCAATGAAGACGATGGACAAAATTGGGGTTTCACTAGATCCCAGACGAGAAGTCAGCGAGCTTTCTATAGCGGAAAGGCAAGTTGTGGCGATATGCAGGGCAATAAATGCCAAGGCGAGACTTGTAATAATGGACGAACCTACTGCTTCTCTCAGCAAGAAAGAGGTTCAGTCGCTAATTAGGGTCATAAATGAACTACAGAATAGAGAAATCTCGACGATCTTCGTCAGCCATAAGCTCGATGAAATAATGGAGGTAGCCCAACGAGTTACCGTTCTTCGAGACGGAAAAAAAGTCGGTGCCTTCGATGCTTCAGAATTGACACGACAGAGGCTCTCATTTCTCATGACAGGCAAGGAGTTCGAGTACTCCAAACTGTCTCCCTATCCTGGTGACGAAGTTATTCTAGAAGTCAGAAAGCTCTCAAGGAGAAACAATTACAAGGAAATTGATCTGAAGGTTCACAAGGGTGAAATAGTAAGTATCACAGGCTTGATGGGTTCAGGCAGAACCGAGTTCGTTCTCTCTCTCTTCGGAATGAATCCTCCCGACGACGGAGAGATCTTCGTAGAAGGGAAGAGAATCACCCCTCGAAGTGCCGTGGCCGCTATGAGAGCTGGAATTGCATATGTTCCCGAGGATCGATTACTACATGGTCTTGTTATGGAACAGCCAGTAAGCAAAAACATTGTGCTGACTGTTCTCAAGAGAATACTGTCGAGAATCAGGCTCTTGAGCAAGGTCAAGGAGAGAACAGAAGTGAGGCGGTGGATCGACGAACTCTCAATCAAGATTCCCTCTGTCGACTCTCCGGTTAACACGCTTTCCGGTGGCAATCAACAGAGGGTTGTAATTGCAAAATGGCTAGCGATAAATCCAAAGGTGTTGATTCTCGATTCCCCGACAGTGGGAATAGACGTTGCCGCGAAGGACAGTATATACAAGATAATAAGAGAGTTAGCCTCAGAAGGTATTTCGATAATCATGATCACGGATGAAGCCGAAGAAGCGATCTATCATTCAAACACGACTTATATTATGAGCTCGGGAAGGATAATTGGAAAGTACAACTCCAGCGAGCTCACGGAGAAAGAGCTGTATGAGAAGATCAACGGACAGTAATTCAGTATTGAGAAAATTATTCGGCAAGAGCGAGTTCTATCTCTTGCTTGTAATAATAGTCGTCTCACTCTTCTTCACTGTTTTGAAGCCAAGCTTTCTTACTTTCACCAATCTCTACGGGATGGTTGAGAGCAACTCCTTTCTTGCGATAATGGCCGCAGGCGTTCTGGTCGTTCTGATTTCCGGAGGAATAGATATCTCATTTACGGCAATTGCAACGGTCGCGCAGTATGTCATGGCCACTATCGTCATTCATTGGGGCGGGAATATGTTCCTGGCCTTTGCAATAGGAGCGGTTGTCGGAATTGCGCTGGGTTTGGTCAATGCCTTACTGATTTATTTCCTCAAAACTCCGCCAATAATCGTGACGATCGCAACCATGAACCTGTTCTATGGCCTTCTAATATTTATCAGCGGCGGTACCTGGATTTACGGCTTTCCCATGTGGTTTATGGAGAGGAATCTAGTTAGGTTTGGAGACAATCCGGGGATTACTATACCGATTCTAGTTCTTGTTCTTTCCTTCATTCTTACTTGGCTGATACTGAAGTACACGGCTCTGGGCAGAAATATCTACGCCGTTGGCGGAAATCAGGAAGCCGCAAGACGCGTGGGAATAAGCGTTCTCAAGACGCAACTATTCGTTTATTGTTACATGGGTTTTCTTGCAGGCATAGCCTCAACAGTTCAGGCGAACATGATGTTGACTGTAGCCCCCAATGCCTTGATGGGCAGGGAACTGGAAGTTCTGGCGGCTGTCGTTCTTGGAGGAGCAAGCCTAGCCGGAGGTACTGGCAGCATTCTAGGGACGGTTCTTGGTTTCGGTTTGATTGTCATCGTTCAGAATGGCCTTACGTTACTCGGAATTTCCTCTTACTGGCATAAGGTCTTTATCGGAGCGATCATCGTCGTCAGCGTGGGGATAACGGCCTATCAAAGAAAAGTCCGCGAGAGAAAAGGAGCGATAATCAATGTTGAAGAGTGACACCGGCAGGGGAAGAGTATCAAAGCACTCCGAGATTCTCTCGCTTGGAGCGATTCTGGCCATTCTGGTACTGTTGTTCTCGCTTGCACTTCCTGGGAAATTTCTAAGGCCCAGCAATCTCCAGTCGATGGCTTTTCAGCTTCCTGAACTGGGAGTTCTTGCTTTCGCGATGATGATAACGATGCTTACTGGTGGAATTAACCTTTCAATCATAAGTTCGGCAAATCTCTCAGGGATAATCATGGCGATGATTTTGACAGGTGATTTAGCATCTGGTGCGGGAGGGGCTGGGTTAGGCTGGACGATATTTCTCGCCGTAATCGCGGGGTTGTCTATTTCACTCATAGTTGGACTTGTAAATGGAATGATAATCGCCTATGTCGGGGTATCTCCGATACTTGCGACGCTCGGTACTATGACCCTTCTCGAAGGAATAAGCCTAGTAATAACCAGAGGATATGTGATTTCGGGCCTGCCGAGAAACCTTCTCGTGATTGGTAATGGAACCTTCCTGGGAGTACCGGTACCGATGTTCATTTTAATAGCCGTTGCGGTAGCCGTCGCGATAATTCTAAACAAGACGCGCTTGGGTTTATCGACCTACATGATCGGATCCAACATCAAAGCTACCAGTTTCTCTGGAATAAACACCAACAAAGTAACCATTCTCGTTTACATGATCTCGGGCCTTCTGGCGGGTCTAGCCTCTCTGATAATGATAGCAAGATTCAATTCCGCAAAGGCCGGTTATGGTTCCTCGTATCTTCTCGTTACCGTACTGGTTTCAGTTCTCGGAGGAATCAATCCAAACGGCGGCTTCGGGAAAGTGTCCGGTGTTTTCCTTGGTTTGGTCTTGCTTCAGGTTATCTCAAGCGGTTTGAATCTTCTTGGAATAAGTCAGTTTCTCACACTTGCGCTATGGGGTGCACTCCTCCTCGGTGTAGAAGCTCTAAGATTAGCAAGAAGGAGAGTCAGATAAAACAAACATGCTGGAGTTGAGCGAATGGCTTTGAAGAAAGAAGACAGAAGACAGAACATTCTTAGCGTTCTTTCCGAAAGAGAATCGATTAATACTCAAGAACTTGCATCTCTAATGGATGTATCTCTCGTCACGCTGAGAAGAGACTTGAGAGATCTGCAGAAATCAGGCCTTGTCATCAACGGATACGGAGTCGTAAGAGCGGTGAATCAGGAAACAGATCCAAACAGCTTCTTCTTGAAAAGGCTGAGATTAGCTAGAGAGGCGAAAGAAAGAATTGCAGCGAAGGCAATCGAGTTTGTTGAAGAAAATGATGTTCTCTTTATAGATGAAAGCACTACATGTTACGTTTTCGCTTTGAAACTCTCCAGGGCTTTCAAGAAGCTGCACATAATCACCAACGGAATCAACATACTCCTAGCGCTTTCAAAGGTTCAGGGGTTTTCGGTTGAGTCAAGCGGCGGCAGTCTACAGTATGGATTTGATTCGCTCATCGGCCCCAGGGCGGAGAGTCTTGTCGGTTCAATATATGCAAACAAGTTCTTCTTTTCATGTGCTTCCCTTAGAAAGAAGATAGGGACATTCGAGTTGAGCCCCTTTTCAGCAAGTATAAAGAGAAAAATGCTTCTCAATTCCAGCGCAAAAATTCTTCTTGTCGACAACAGCAAATTCGACGTAATCGCGCCGTTCAAAATGGCCGAAATCGATGAAATAGATAGGGTCATCACCGAAGACAGAGACTTC
The DNA here is from genome assembly GCF_003664935.1 of Mesotoga sp. H07pep.5.4. Lineage (NCBI taxonomy): Bacteria > Thermotogati > Thermotogota > Thermotogae > Kosmotogales > Kosmotogaceae > Mesotoga > Mesotoga sp. H07pep.5.4. The sequence continues at coordinate 807 of NZ_JFHM01000023.1, read as the reverse complement.
TTGCCCTCTGAAGCGATATTGTAAGGCTGCTTCACAGAAAGTGATGCTATTTGATTGGACGCAAGGCGCAGAAAACATCGGCGGAAGTGATGCTGCTGCGCAGGAAGTGATGCCCTGAGTATCATCCGGGGAAGTGAGGCCGACTCCGTCGGGAAGTGATGCTCGCTGGCGCGAGGAAAGACACCCTCTTCTCTCCGGTCGCAAAACTTTGTGAAAAGGCGTCTTTAGAGAAGAGCACACGCCCCACCGCAAGCGGTCCCCCCGCTCAAGCGGGGATTTAGGAGCCTAAGTTTGAGAAGAACATGTCGAGACGCAAGGCTGCCTTCGGCAGGAAGCCTTCTCAGGTCCACCGTCAAAGGTTCTCCGTCCTCCGAGGAGACCAAGAGCAGAAGTGATGCGGCTTTCAGCGGGAAGCATTCAGAAGCCAGTCAAAAGGCGAAAATCATCGCCGCCAGTGAAGGCTTCACCTTCGCCAGTACCACTTCGTGGGAGAAGAGCCGCTGAACTCCTAAAGATCCGCTTTACGCTTAAGAGCGGAGAACCCGCTGAGCGCTTAAGAGAAAGAAACCGCTAGTCGCTGTGAAGACAACATTGTCCGTCAACGGTCCTCCGTCCCCCGTCGAGAGGATCAAAACCAGATCCCGAAACAAGTTCGGGATGACAGCAGATGGTTTTTCCGAAAGGGCCAGATGCTGTCATTCCGACAAAGCTCCTGGTCGGAATCTTAATGCTCTTGCTTCACGGTTCTTTTCGGCGAACGGAGAACCGCTCAACGGCCAACCAGTATCTTTGCTCTTTCCTACCACC
>NZ_JFHM01000035.1:0-3363 GCF_003664935.1 Mesotoga sp. H07pep.5.4 | reverse complement strand
CTATGAGGAATTGAAACACCCCAAACACGAGAAAAGCTTTTATCTGGTTTGCCCGGCTTCCAGACTACCTATGAGGAATTGAAACCGGCAGACTCGGAGTCTATCTTCAGAGTTGCCGCGGTGCTGCTTCCAGACTACCTATGAGGAATTGAAACTCTGCTCTTCCGTGACAAGCAGGATCGCGCTTTGCGCTTCCAGACTACCTATGAGGAATTGAAACTTGAGAGGATAGAAGGCTTAGAAAATGAATTGAAAAAGCTTCCAGACTACCTATGAGGAATTGAAACGATTGTCGTCTTCAAAGTAGTCTTTGCGGAGGTTCCCGGGCTTCCAGACTACCTATGAGGAATTGAAACTCAGAACGCGGCATCTATATCTGCGCTCCTGCGATCTCCGCTTCCAGACTACCTATGAGGAATTGAAACTGGAATTCATCATGACTACAATCCGAAGGTCGAAGAAGGCTTCCAGACTACCTATGAGGAATTGAAACTGGCCATTCTTCGAAGTTGGAAGGTTCTCGGCTTGTTCGCTTCCAGACTACCTATGAGGAATTGAAACCATATCCCGTTTGCTATTGGTACTCGACCTTGAAATCCGCTTCCAGACTACCTATGAGGAATTGAAACTTCCCTTGAGTATCCTTCGTATGGAGTCACGACTGAGCTTCCAGACTACCTATGAGGAATTGAAACTCGCACCACTTCCAGATATTTCCCCACGGATTCTGCTTCCAGACTACCTATGAGGAATTGAAACTGGCTGGCGGTTTCGAGCAGACAATAGACTTCGATGCGCTTCCAGACTACCTATGAGGAATTGAAACCGATGCACTGGACGACGTACAGATACGGACAGCTTCGCGCTTCCAGACTACCTATGAGGAATTGAAACTGTACTCTGAAAGGGGGATGAATAAATGGCTTTCTATCGCTTCCAGACTACCTATGAGGAATTGAAACCGGGTACAATCCGTCTAGCGGTGGGTACGAAGCGCCCTCGCTTCCAGACTACCTATGAGGAATTGAAACTTTTGACTATGACCTAGCTCCTATTAGTGATAGTTTTGCGCTTCCAGACTACCTATGAGGAATTGAAACTCTTCTCGCGTGGATCCTGCCTGTCCTTGCTGCACAGGCTTCCAGACTACCTATGAGGAATTGAAACGCGTGACAAAAGGCACAGAAGCGAAGCTGTCCGTATCTGTGCTTCCAGACTACCTATGAGGAATTGAAACTCGAAATTGATTGTGTTGGACGGATCCCGTCTTCTCAAGCTTCCAGACTACCTATGAGGAATTGAAACAGGAAGATGGAGCACGGGGCATATTGTCTGAAGGTGGAGCTTCCAGACTACCTATGAGGAAATGAAACCTATATCACATGCGTGATAGGTTTCTTGATTAAGCAACTGGCTTCCAGACTACCTATGAGGAATTGAAACGATGACTTTATCCAACCTCCAAGCATCCTGCCTATTTCAGGCTTCCAGACTACCTATGAGGAATTGAAACTCTGAATCCCACCACTGAACCTACTCGCTATCGCGTGCTTCCAGACTACCTATGAGGAATTGAAACTCAGAAAGGGTACTTCCGCTGGCACGGAGCAGAGCTTCCAGACTACCTATGAGGAATTGAAACTCGGCATGAACTGAAACAAGCCTTGAGCTCCTTTCCGCTTCCAGACTACCTATGAGGAATTGAAACTAATTAGAACAATTCAAAAGTATGAGATGCGTTGAGCTTCCAGACTACCTATGAGGAATTGAAACAAGGTCCAATCACGATCGAATCAGACAAGTTCATTGGCTTCCAGACTACCTATGAGGAATTGAAACCGTTGTTCAGATACCAGAACCTGAGAGACGGGATAACGCTTCCAGACTACCTATGAGGAATTGAAACTCGTATGTATGTTGCCATCTTCCAAATTGCAGGTAAGCTTCCAGACTACCTATGAGGAATTGAAACTGATGCATAACAGATTCGAAGAGGCTATCGAAGAGCTTCCAGACTACCTATGAGGAATTGAAACTCTTTCCTGGTTGCTCTCAAAATTCCCGAACGACATGCTTCCAGACTACCTATGAGGAATTGAAACTCCGGCACGAATACCAGCACTATATGCAATGTGCAAGCTTCCAGACTACCTATGAGGAATTGAAACTAGCCTCCGAGTGCAGCTTGACGTTTGAGTTGTGAGCTTCCAGACTACCTATGAGGAATTGAAACCTATTGAAACAAAGTCTGGCACAACAGTCTATGTCAAAGGCTTCCAGACTACCTATGAGGAATTGAAACTATCAGAAAACTGGTAGGGTTGTCAAACGCGGGTATGCTTCCAGACTACCTATGAGGAATTGAAACTTGATGGAGTCAATGAGCTAATCAGGTCAGAAAACTATATAGCTTCCAGACTACCTATGAGGAATTGAAACTATATATCATCTGTCAAGTAGACAGAGTACTTGAGCTTCCAGACTACCTATGAGGAATTGAAACGACATTCCTGTAAATCTAGGCTTCAGAAACGGAAACATCGAGCTTCCAGACTACCTATGAGGAATTGAAACATCTCTAACTGAAGAAGAGAGAGAGATTAAATTCTCGCTTCCAGACTACCTATGAGGAATTGAAACTCTTTAATCTAAAAGAATCACACCATTTCAACCAGGCTTCCAGACTACCTATGAGGAATTGAAACAGAATTGCTAACTAATCATCAACAGTGACACTTTCCGCTTCCAGACTACCTATGAGGAATTGAAACTTGAAAAAGATTTGCGCAACATTACAGTAGGTTATGGCTTCCAGACTACCTATGAGGAATTGAAACTCCTTCCAGTTGATGGGATTGACGACTATCTTGCCGCTTCCAGACTACCTATGAGGAATTGAAACTTGCAGCCTCGGAAAGTGTTCTGGTGTAAGATGACATGCTTCCAGACTACCTATGAGGAATTGAAACTTACTTGCATCAGATTTACGAGTCTCTCAAGAAGAAGAGCTTCCAGACTACCTATGAGGAATTGAAACATACTATTCAGCTTCTCGCAGAAGAAGTCTATAACGCTTCCAGACTACCTATGAGGAATTGAAACTCTCCTGAATCTTTCGTTCTATGAGGCTGTGGTTTGAGCTTCCAGACTACCTATGAGGAATTGAAACCATGCCATATAGCCATCATCTTCTGAGCCATAGGGCTTCCGCTTCCAGACTACCTATGAGGAATTGAAACACGCTTCGGGTATCTATGTAGGCATGACAATTCTTGGCTTCCAGACTACCTATGAGGAATTGAAACCGGCAGACTCGGAGTCTATCTTCAGAGTTGCCGCGGTGCTGCTTCCAGACTACCTATG
>NZ_JFHM01000017.1:0-16953 GCF_003664935.1 Mesotoga sp. H07pep.5.4 | reverse complement strand
TGTTTTGATGTAAAAGAGGCATGTCATCGTTTTGGTAGGTTTGGTATCGTTTTTTACGGTTGCGCTTGCAGGACCTGGACTTTGGAAGATTCCCGAAGGCGAGTTTACCGTTGATGGTGGCCCGGGACTTTGGAAGATTCCCGAAGGTTATTGATTTTCAACATCGATTTTTTCATGGGTAAAGGGAGGTTAGTTTGATGAAAAAGATGATCGCAATTCTTTTGATAGGTTTGGTATCGTTTGGTACGGTTGCGCTTGCAGGGCCTGGGCTTTGGAAGATTCCCGAAGGCGAGTTTACCGTTGATGGTGGCCCGGGACTTTGGAAGATTCCTGAAGGTTATTGATTTTATAGCTACAGCTCTTTCGACTTATTTGAAGAGTTCGGAGATTATTGAACGCCATAGTACAGTTATTTCTTTTTCTTGTATGCTTATTTCTTTGTGCTGAGCAAATCTTATAAACCTAGAGAGGAGACCTTTTGAGATTAATTGGTCGCCTTTTTCTTCTAGGTACTCCAGAGCTTTCTCCTTTGTAATCGCTTTTCTGTATGGTCTGTCGGTCGTCAGTGCATCGAATACGTCTGCTACTGCAACTATTTGAACGAGCTTGTGAATTTCGTCTCCCTTCAAACCGTCGGGGTAGCCCTTTCCGTCTATTCTTTCGTGATGATGTCTGACTATATCTCTTATTGCTATAGGAAAGTTCAAATCCCGCAAGTAACGCTCGCCGTACACGGGATGATTCATTATCTCCGTGAATTCCTCTTCAGTCAACTTTGACGGCTTGTTCAACAAGTCGAATGGTATGTCGACCTTGCCGTAATCGTGCAGCATTGCACCTATTGATAGATTGAACAGATCTATCTTTTCTAGTTCAAGCTCTTTACCAAACTCGTAGCATATCTTCAGAACTCTAAGTGTATGAAGAGCGGTATAGCTATCCTTGAGCCTGAGCTCTCTGATGAGCTGAGTGAAAACTGCCGAAATACTTCCAAAGAGATTATTTACGAAATCTTTAAGATGTGGCGACGTTGTACTGTAAAGTGTAAGCGTCTCGAAAGCGCCAACAGAGTTTTCAAGTGCTCGGAAATGTTCTCCCTTGGCTTGCATTATCGAAGCCTCGAGAATAAGCGTCTCCCCTCGGATATAGTTTGTAAGGGATTCGTCCGGAAGAGATTTCAGAAGATTTAGATAGTTTTGTGCCTTAGAGATATTGCCAATCTTCACGTAGAAATGCCCCAGAAAAATGTAAGATACTGCGATATCCGTCCATTCCCCATGAGAACGAATTAGGGATTCAAGTTGATCGGCAACGGCAGTTGCTCTTGCGAGGTTACTCATCTGCAGCAGGATCTTGAGATTTATCATGAGTCTGTATCCGTTTATGGAAACTACGTTGCAGCTTTCCGTCTTGTCAAGAAGCTTAAGAGCTTCTTTGAACATGTTCTTAGAGTAAAGATAATCAATCATATTCAGCTGTACCATCAGAGCTCTTACCGGCGAACCGGCAAGTTCCTTAGCCTTCTCGTAGAACCTCAACGGATTGCCGCCAGTTCGGAGCTGAGTTGATACAAGACCAAGATCGTTGTAATACTCAAAGCGCTTCTGAACTGGAACATACTTTTCGAGCTTCATAAGTTCTTCGAAGAGAAGTAGTGTTTCTTCACCGAAGCCCATTTCGAACGAGGTCATCATATGGAGTATCTTCAGATTAATCTCTTGCTCCCTTTCGCATTCTCTGGCAATATGATCTACCGCAAGCTTCGACACAAGGTACGCTATCTTGTCTTCGGAATTCCTGGCATAAAAATAGGACAGCGAATACACTCCTTCGGCCAGAAGCTTGAGATCTGTACCAGAGGAATCAAATTCCCTCGCCTCATCAAACGTACTAGAGTAAGCAAAATCGAGAGCCAGAAGCATTCCAATCTCTTCTCTAGAAAGGTCTTCTTGCTCATAAATGGATCTCAGCTCTGATCTGAAATCCTCGGGATTGTCATAATTAAATCTTAAGGCCAGACCGCAAATTCTAGAATTCTTCAAATCCAACTCCTCTTTCCCCCCATTATTCTATCATGGCGAAGGCTATCTGGTAAAATCAAAAGTGTGGTGCTTTGAGCCATCGGGAGCTTTCAAAAGAGTTGTGTATTTTCACTCCGAAGACAATGTTTTCAATGCAGGAGTTCTGGGGATTGTTGGCTTTCTCATCCTATATCGGGGCCAGAAGATTCCTGTCCAGATGATCCGTTTCTATAAGGAGGTGCCTAAACGATAGAAGTAATAAGGTTACTGGCTAAAGCATTGGATGAAAACTGTTATGTGGTCAGGGAGGACGAAAGAATAACTATAATTGATCCGGGTTATGGCGTTTCCACAGAACTGGCAGCTTTTGAAGACAAGAAACATCTAAGAGCATTGCTTACTCACGGACATGCAGATCACATTTTTGATCTTGACCAGATTGAAACAGATGAAATCATAATTCACCCCATGGACAAGCCAATGTTACTGGATGCCGAAAAAAGCTTTCTCAATTTATTCGGGAAGAATGCTCTCCTCCTTGGTGGAAAGAAGGTGTTATCTACTGAAGTTCTCCGTGATCGTTGGAAATGCCTTCATACTCCAGGCCACACAGAAGGCTCTTGCTGCTTTCTTTTCGACGAAAGATTCTTGTTCTCAGGAGACACCGTGTTTTCTGCTTCTGTCGGAAGAACAGATCTGCCTGGAGGCGACCATGATCAAATGACGAGCAGCATAAATCGACTCAAAGAGCTTTTCACTAAAATGCCTGATTTAATAGTTTTCCCGGGACATGGCCGGCAGACAACTGCTAGAATTATCTTGAGAGAAAATCCATTCTTTATGTAGGCAATTCTTTCCTGAAGTTTCTGGACTTCAGCCGGTGAAGCAATGCGTCTTGCTTCTTCCAGTAGCTTTTCTTTAAGAAACCTGCCTCTTCTCTTTCTCCTCTAAGAATAGAGGTCATCTTCCTTGCAATCTTCCAGCTTTTTTCAAAGGCCTGTTTCGTTAGATCTGCCTCAGTTGTTTTCCCCCTGCTTAACAACAAGTCCTGTTCAAAAGGAAGACAGTATTCTTTCCATAACTCTGCGGCTTTAGAATCTCTCAATATGGCAAGTCGGTTGAAGATCTCCCAGTTTCCCCAGTAGTTCAAGCCACTTTCCCCTTCTCCAAATGATAAGCTTGATTCTTGACTGTTGAACCAAACTGGCTTATATATTGAAAGGCACGGCAGACTGCTATTTGTGACCCACACCTCTATCTTATCTCCAATAGCTACAACCATGGAAGCGGTTGTTTGAGAAGTTACAACTCCTGCCCCGGCATGCATGCAAATATTTTTCATCGAGCTCTGATGTCTTCTGTCATTGTGGTCTCTAAGGATCTCGAAACATCTTTCGATATTCATTTCTTTCTCTTCAATTAGCTCTCTCATCCTTTTAAGCCTGATTTCGGCACCCGAGAACTTCCTGAATAATCTCCTTTCATATGAACCGGCAAAATCGAATTCCTTAGCTGGATTATGCCATTTTCGATCTTGTGAATTACTGACAACCTGAGGATGCATTTCGTCGATCTCCGTTTCAATAGTGAGGCAATTCGAAATCGCCGCTGATCCATAAACCCTTTTGGTTACCCAAAATCGATCGGAAGTCTCAACAATCCACGCATTCTCTCGATCTGCAACCAGAAATGAATTGTGATAATAGAGCGTTTTCGTGAAACCCCCGTTGCTTCCCTGACCGTATTTCTCAAGAATTCCGATTATTATTCTTACAGCGTGCTCTGCATTTTCAGATCTCTCAAGCGCAATCCTCAGTATGTCCATTCCAAGAAGACCATCTCTTCGCACTCTCTCTTTGGTGAAGACCGCTTCATTACCGATAACTACTCCCTTGTCATTTACTCCCATTTCGCCGCCCCACATCCATGAAGGTTTAGAAATGAGAATTGCGTTGGTCTCACTTACCTGATCCACTTTTTGGTTTGTCGTGAAGAGTTCGTCGGGATTGTTTGATGAGCGAGGAAAGAAGTATACGGCCTGAGGTTCGTTTGGCTCTCGATCACTGTTCTTTCCAAACAGGGTAATACCGTCCGGAGTTGAACTTCCAAGTACTACAAAAGTATCGCACATAATCTCAGCTTCTTAAGGGCTCTTAAAAAGATACCACAGCTGCCCGAAATACTCATGAATGGACGCCAGATTAGCATCTAAAGCTCCCTGATTAGGAAGGAAATCAACAAAACTAAGTTTTGTGTGATCGTATAAATAGTCTGTAGGAAAGGGTGTTACTCTCAAACCGAACTTCTCAAATGAAGTGACCGCTCTCTTCATGTGAACCGCCGAAGTAACAAGCACTATGCTGGACCAGTTGAACTGACTGCATATGTCGGCAGAATATCTTGCGTTTTCCCAGGTTGTCTGAGCCATCGGTTCAACGATAACTTTGGATGATGCAACACCACGATCCAAAAGCCAGTCCCTCATAAGTTCTGAAACGGCCACAGTGGATCTGCCAGGCATAAACGATCCTGTCACAATTATGGGCAGCTTCGTCTGTAGATGAAGAGAGTAGGCTTTAGATAATCTGGCGACAGAGTGATTGTCGAGTACCTGACCTTCAGGAGAGATAATTATCCCGCTGCTCAAGACCACTATGGCCTGACCGCTCACGTTATTTGGCGCAGTATATGCCCTTTCCAAAGGCTGAAGATATAGGTGAGTTCCAAAGCCCGTAGAGAGAAGATATGCGAAGAAACACAGAATAATCATGACTACTCCAGAGATCTTTGTGCGTCGTTCTTCGCTTTTCTTAATAAGAATCACTGCAATTATAAGAAAGATTAGGATGAATAGTCCCGGTGGTGTAAGAATAGCTGAAGCGGATTTCTCAAGATACAGCAATGCCGTCACCTTCTTTCGCCTTTTCCTCCAAGTGCAGCCATTATACCCCGAAGATTGTCAGTAATTATAATGTCTACTTCACCCCTGATCTTAATAAGCAATGCGGGATCGTTTAATGTCCAGAGTGCGACCTTAACTCCTTTGGCTCTTACAAATCTAATCAAACTCATTCCCAACTCGAAGCCGATCTCGTCAAACAGTTGAACCGGCAGATTTATCGAATATGGGTGGTATGCTAGAAGCTCTTCGAAATACTCGACAGGATTCTTTCCTCTCGCGTCTTCTCCGATGAGGAGCCCAATCTTCGCCTTTTCATCCTTCTCCTTCACCTTTCTGAGACACTCATGCCAAAACGAAGAAAAGAGTGTTCTATCTATTGCGTTGAAGCTTTTCACCAAAGGTACAACAAGATCAGCCGCTAGAGGATCCTTTATTTCAACATCGATGAAGGACTCCTCCGGAAGCTCAAGATAGACTCTTTCCAGAGTAGTAATGCCATCAGGTCTTACAAGTTTCATCTTTCTTAGAGATCTAAAAGTGGTATCCTTTATCTCTACATCAACACCCAGTGTTCGTTTCAAACTGGAATCATGATTGACAACCAGGACTCCATCTTTCGAAAGCTGCACGTCTAGTTCAACTCCATCTGCTCCAACCTGAACTGCTCTGATCAATGAAAGAAGTGAGTTTTCACCTTCTCCGGTTCCCATACCCCTATGTCCAAGAATCAAAGGCCTGAAATTCATAAGAACCTCCATTTCGATAATGATCACATAATCGAAAGCACTAACAAGGACTCAATGTAAGCTGTCTGTTATTTCGTTTCATCTGCGGTAACTGCATATACTCACAATTATAGCAGCATACTTTGTCTGTTCAGGAGAATTCGTTAATATGAAAACTCTCTTCAAAAGAAGAATGGAAATTATGGGGCAGATCAGGATAAACATGATCAGAAACCCAATACCACTTTGCATAGACGGCAGTTTTTGTATTACTAACACTGTATCGCAATATGTTTTGAAAAAAACTTCAAAACGTTGACAAAGAGAATCATTCTCAATTAGAATATTAGTATCGTGCCATATTCGATCTAAATGATCGAGAATATGACGAGATAAAAGGTGGCGTGAAAAATGGATACATTGAAACTGGAAGAAAAATGGCTTCAGGAAACTCTTCCAGAAGGAATCGTTTATCCATCTTCAACAGTTATCAGTGGACCTGGTGGATCTGGGAAACCGTTAGTTGAATATGCGTTTGTTGCCTCTTGGTTGAAAGCTGGCGGTTCAGTAATCAGCATCCCTCTGCAATACCCGACAATGGAAATGGGGAAGACTGCGTTAAAGGATCTATATAGGGTTGATCTGAACGATTACGAAAACCACGTTTCTTATATTCAGTTTGAGCCGGATATGGACAAACATGAAGAAATCGGGAAAAACACAATAAAAGCTAATCTGTTAAAGCCTGAGGTGTGGAAGTCGGCTGTCGAAACAGCAAACAATATGCTTGAACCGAGTGAACTAGGCACTCTAGTTTTTGGATCAGCCTTAAACCTACTTCTGTTTTCTCCAACCTATAGACAGGGGATGCTAAATTATATAACAGATGTTATTAAGAGTGACAAAAGCAAATCATACATGTTTTCCGTCAGTACAAGTGCCTTTGCAGACGAAATCAAACAGTGGGAAGAGGCAGCGGATAATTTGATGTTTACCAGAATGGAAGACGACATGAGCTTGTTCTTTAGCGTCTGCAGGATGAAAGAAGTACCCTTTTCAACGGAAGAAGTAAAGGTCCCCATTTCGGAAAAGCAACTGGATAAAATCAAAGAGATAGCGCATGCCACTCGCAGCAAAATCATTCCTAAACTAAGCAGAATTTGACGAGTGATTAGTATATTTTCTTAGGCGTTAATCATGATTGTTTCATAACTGATATTGACGCAGTACTATCCATTGGAGACCACTAAGAAGCTTAAGAGCAATGTACTTCATGGGACCGGATTTGAGACAGATCATTGTGTGATAGAAGTTGTATGGAGGCGATACCTTGGAAAGAATTTTCGAACATCCGTTAATCTCTTTCAAGAGAGGCGAGATTATCACTTTTTTCTTTGAAGGAAGAGAACTCTCGGCATATACTGGAGAGACTATTGCCGCAGCACTTCATGCAAATGGGATAAAAGACTTAAGGTACAGCCCGATAAGAAATCGACCCCAAGGTCTTTTCTGTGCGATTGGGAAGTGTTCGTCATGCTTGATGGAAGTTGACGGTAAACCCAACGTTCGAACTTGCATAACACCCGTAAAACCTGGCATGATCGTTAGAAGACAGCACGGTAAGGGTGAGATTAGTGAGTAATCTGGATCTTCTTGTCATAGGCGGTGGACCGGCCGGCCTTTCGAGCGCAATTGAAGCTGCCAAGAACGGACTTACGGTTCTAGTTGTAGACGAGGGGGTTTCCTCCGGCGGTCAACTGGTTAAACAGACACATAAATTCTTTGGGAATGAGAGTTTTTTTGCTTCGGTGAGAGGCTTCGAAATAAGCAGAAGGCTTACTGAACAATTGAATTCCCTGGACTCAGCTAAGCTTCAAAACGAGAGCTCCGTTGTCGCAATTTATCCTGATGGAATACTTGTCCATGATATGAAAAATGATCACACTTCACTTTTGAAACCAAAGAAGATCATCCTCGCAACAGGTGCATCGGAGAGGTTTATTCAATTTGAAAACAATGATCTACCTGGTGTCTATGGAGCCGGTGCCGTTCAAACTCTCATGAATCAGTTCGGAATTCTCCCCGGAAGAAGTGTGCTTATGATTGGATCGGGAAATATCGGACTCATAGTCTCTTATCAGCTGCTTCAGGCAGGTGTAGAGGTTAAAGCGATACTTGAGGCTTCAAATCGGATAGGAGGTTACCAGGTACACGCTGACAAGGTGAGAAGAGTGGGAATTCCAATTCTGCTGCAGCATACAATTTTGAGAGCGATTGGAGAGGAGTCCGTGAGGGGAGCTGTCATTTCCAAACTTGATGAAAGATGGAGCCCGATTTCGGGAACGGAGAGGGAACTTGTCGTTGACACGATCTGCATCGCAGTGGGACTTTTACCATCAATAGAACTAGCAGCTCAGGCCGGCTGCGAAATGAAGTATGTCCAAGAACTTGGAGGTTATGTCCCTCTCAGAGACGAGGACATGAGAACATCGATAGATGACATATTTATAGCAGGTGATGCTGCCGGGATTGAAGAAGCAACTACGGCCATGATTGAAGGGCAAATTGCAGGTTTAGCAGTGGTGAGTGACCTCACCAAGAATAGCATTCAAGAGAGATTGAAGTATCTTAAGGATACTCTCAGGAAATTCAGAAGCGGTCCTACTTCTTCAAAGACAAGAGCCGGTCTCTCTAAACTTGGAAGCAAGTTTGAGGAAGTGTCATTCACAAATGGTAATCAAAATGATTTCACCAAGTATACGGGTAAGATGCGACCATTAATTGAATGCTTCGAAGCAATTCCCTGTAATCCTTGTGAAACAAGTTGCCCGGCTGGTGCCATAAGCATCGGTGATAATATCAACAGTAGACCGATCATAGATTATTCAAAGTGTACTGGATGTGGCATCTGTGCAACTACTTGTCCGGGGCTTGCCATTTTCATGTTTAGAGAGAACAAGGATGGCACGTGTTCTGTTGGAATTCCTTACGAATTCCTTCCACTTCCTGCTGAGGGACAATATGTAACAGCTCTGGGAAGAAATGGAGAGACAATTTGCAAGGCGAAGGTAGAAAAAGTGGTCAAATCGGCGAACAAAACAAATCTTGTCTATATAAGCGTTCCCCGCGAGTATGCTTCAGATGTCCGACATATCTTGGTGCCCTCCAAAGAATCAGGGGCTATGGTCTGTCGGTGTGAAGAAGTAACGGTTGATCAAGTAAGAAAGGCAATTAAAGATGGTTATACAGACTTTGAAGAGCTGAGGCGATACCTGAGAATCGGTATGGGGCCATGTGGTGGGAGAACTTGCAGGCTAAACACCCTCATGATTCTGTCAGAGGAAACCGGGGTACCTGTCGAAAGACTTTCTCCAGGTGTCTTCAGGCCGCCCTCAATACCGGTTAGTTTCAAAGCACTTGGTGAAGGCAGAGTTGATGGTTATGAGGAGTAAATACAAAGTAGTGATAATAGGAGGGGGAATCGTCGGAACGGCGACTGCCTTCTATCTTGCGAAGAGCGGCTTGAATGATGTTGTTGTTATTGAAAAAGAGTATCTTTCGTCGGGTTCAACTGGACGGTGTGGGGGTGGAATAAGGCAACAGTGGTCTGAAAAGTCGAATGTGAGACTCGCAATTAGAAGCGTCAAACACTTCAAGGAATTCCAAAAGGAAGTAGGATTTGATATTGAGTACTTTCAGGGTGGATATTTGCTTCTTGCATACACAGACGAAGAGGTTTCTCTCTTTGAAAAGAATACCAAGATGCAACGGGAAGAGGGACTAGATGTCTTAATGCTTTCGGCAAAAGAAACCGCAAAGAGATTTCCGCTGATAGATTTAAAAGGTATAAAGGCTGCCGCTTACTGTCCAAGTGATGGTCATGCCAATCCTCACTTAACAACTTTTGCTTACGCACACGCCGCCAAAGCGATGGGAGTTGATTTTTCAACTTACACAACCGCGCTGAGAATCTTAACTCAAAACGAAAGAATAACCGGTGTAGTAACCGACAAGGGGAAAATTGAAGCTGAAATCGTTGTTAACGCTGCCGGTGGATATTCCCGAGAGGTAGGGGCAATGGCTGGCATTGATCTGCCAACAGAATCTTATAAACACCAGATATTTGTTACAGAACCGCTGGAACATATGCTAGATCCGCTTGTCATAAGTTTTGAGAACAATTTCTACATAAGACAGACAAAGTCTGGAAATTTCATTATGGGTCAGGGTAGCAAGGACGAACTTCCTGGTCACAATATCGAGCCGACTTGGACCTTCATTTCGGAAATGACTAAGAAAATGCCAGGGATTTTCCCATTTCTCAGGAACGTTAGAGTGCTTAGACACTGGGCCGGTCTTTATAATATGTCTCCTGACGCGAGGCCCATAATTGACCGATCCAAAGATTTAGAGAATTTCTTCTATGCAGTCGGATTCTCAGGACATGGATTTATGCTGGCCCCAGCAGTAGGAGAGGCAGTTGCCGAGTGGATCATATACGGCGAGCCAAGGAGCGCCGATCTTTCAGATCTCAGCCTTGAGAGATTTGAACATGGCATCACCAAAGAAAGAAACGTAGTGTAGGAGGTAATTTCTATGTTTGATGTTACGGATTTCCAGATAATTCCACCATTCAAGAATGAACCATATATCGACCCTTCAGATCCAGAAGTAAGATCCCAGATGATGTTAGCTTTTGAAAGAATTCGTTCTCATGAAAGAAACTACGACTTGTTTATTGGAGGAAGATATCTTTCGACTGAATCCAAAATAGTCTCGAAAAATCCTGCAGATCCCGATGAAGTAGTAGGAACGGTTTCAAAAGCTACTAGAGAGATCGTTGACAAAGCGATTGATGCTGCTTATTTCGCTTTCAAGAGCTGGAGCCGAATGCCTGCTTCAGAAAGAGTAGTCCCTTTTCTGAAAGCTGCGCAAATAATGAGAGATCGACGATACGAATTAGATGCTACGATGATTCTTGAGGTGGGCAAGAGCTGGATAGAAGCCGACGCAGATCTAGCCGAAGCCATCGATTTTCTAGAATACTACTCTCGTGAAGCGCTTAGATATGGACAATCTCAGCCCGTTGTTCAAATTCCCGGCGAATACAATGAGCTCAGATATATTCCTCTTGGTGTCGGCGTGGTAATCCCACCCTGGAATTTCCCCAGTGCAATAATGGCCGGTATGACAACTGCGGCCGCAGTATCCGGAAACTGTGTTTTGCTTAAGCCAGCATCTGATGCTCCGGTTATCGCCGCAAAGTTCGTAGACATTTTAAGGGAAGCAGGACTTCCAGATGGTGTGGTCAACTATGTACCAGGTTCAGGTAGTGAAATTGGCGATTATCTTGTTGAACACCCTTTGACCAGGTTCGTATCATTCACTGGCTCCAAAGAGGTCGGATTGAGAATCAACGAGTTGGCTGCGAAACATCAAAAGGGCCAGAAATGGATAAAGAGAGTGATACTCGAGATGGGCGGCAAGGACTGTGTAGTGGTAGATGAAACGGCAGACACCGATGCCGCGTCGACTGGAGCTGTAGCCAGTGCGTTTGGTTTTCAGGGGCAGAAATGCTCTGCAGGATCACGGATCATCGTTGTTCGAGAAGTCTATGACGAGATGGTTAAGCTGGTGAAGCAGAAAACGGAAGCTCTAACCATTGGAGATACAACCGATCCCAACATTTACATGGGGCCGGTTATAAACGAAAGTGCTGTGTCAAAGATACTCCGCTACATTGAACTGGGAAAGAAGGAAAGCAAGCTTATAACTGGCGGTAATCGTTTGAAACGCAGGGGATATTTCATAGAACCTACTGTATTTGCCGACGCATCACCAACAGCAGCAATTGCACAGGAAGAGATATTTGGGCCTGTAACCGCCATAATAGAGGCGCGCGATTTCGACCATGCGATAGCAATCGCCAACGGTACTGAATATGGTCTAACTGGAGCCTTCTACAGCAAGAGAAGAGACAGAATTGAAAAGGCAAAGACAGAGATTCACGTTGGAAATCTCTACTTCAACAGAAAGTGTACCGGAGCGCTTGTGGGCGTCCAGCCATTTGGAGGGTTTAATCTGTCCGGCACTGATTCTAAAGCGGGCGGAAGAGATTACTTACTACTTTTCCTTCAGGGAAAATCCATCAGTGAGAAGATACTTTAGATTCGACTGTAGAAAAAAAGGTCTCCCGTAAGGGAGACCTTTTTCATCTAACTTCACGTCTTATTCTGCAACTCTCTTAACCGAAATAGTTCCACTTAGATGAATAGTGATAGTTGAATCCGAAGGTGCTTCATAGTCGTAAATCGCAAACCAATCTAAATCTTCGGCCGTTCCACCGTTGATTATTTCTAGTATCATGTCTAGTGCAGCGGATTCGCCAGAATGCAACCTGAAAGTGTTTTCACCGGGATAAATTAAACCGCTGAAAAGCTTGTGATCGCTTATTGAATCAGGATCGTTGAAAAAAGCCAGAAATTCTTCTTCTGAATGTCTCTCTCTGAAGACATAGAAGTCAATGTCAATAGAGTTTTCCGAATCAGGGTTCTCTGGTACCCATTCTACTCTAGCTTTGATCTCCATACCGGTAATCACGAAGTTATCTGGAAGATTTAACTGGGTTCCTTTTTCGGCCTCTTGGATTATCTCGTCGAGCGATGGGACTGTCTCAGTTCCGAAAGCAAAACCAGATAACGGCAATATACTCCCGGGGAGTTCAAATTCGATGGGTTCTATCAATCCTTCGCCAACTGGGATCGGCAGCGAAATCACGTATAGGCAAGAACTCCCCAGAAAAATAATCAAAATAACCGACAAAAAAAGTAAGAGCCTTTTCATCTTGGACTTCTCCTCCCTCTCTTCATTCCAAAAGAACACTCGAAAACGGTCATTCAATAATGGAATTGATTTCTTTTACTATCTCTTCGGTAAGTTTATCCTTTACGTCCAAAGCCTTTAGGTTATCTCTCAGCTGTTGAACCTTGCTGACTCCGAGTATTATTGAACTGACGTTTTCATTCTTCAAAATCCAGGCAAGTGCAAGCTGAGCAAGCTCAGTGTCGAGTTTCTTCGCAACGGCGGCAAGTCTTTCCACCTTTTTCAGATTCTCACTCGAAAAGAGCTTGTTCTCTTCCAGATGCTTCTTCAAGCCAGGAAACTTTGCCAATCTACTGTCTTCCGGGATTCCTTTGTTGTATTTACCTGTCAGAAGCCCGCTCGCCAGGGGACTCCAGACGGTAAGCCCTAACCCATACTTCTCGTAAATCGGTCGATACTCCGACTCTACTCTTTCCCTCACAAACATGTTATACTGCGGCTGCTCGACAACCGGGTGAATTGCATTCAGCCTGTCGGCTACTTTATGGGCTTCTTCGAGCTCTTTGGAGCTCCATTCAGATGTTCCCCAGTAGAAAGCGAGACCATTTCTTACGATGTAATCCATCCCAAGGACGATTTCCTCCATTGGAACCTCCGGATCTGGCCTGTGAGCAAACAGAATGTCAACATAATTCAACTGGAGTCGTTTCAGAGAATTCCAGGTTCCTTCAAGTAGATGCTTTCTTGAGAGTCCCTTTTGATTTGGTTTGTTTCCTCCCCAAAAGATCTTCGTTGAAACAACTACTTCTTCCCGCTTGAATTCCTTCAGAATTTCGCCCATCATCGACTCTGCCATTCCGCTGGCATATGCTTCAGCAGTGTCGAAGAAGTTTATTCCAGCTCTGTACGCCTCTCTCATCGCCTCTCTTGCATTGTCTATATCTAGCTGAGCCCCAAAGGTAAGCCATGAACCAAGACTTAACTCACTGACAAGAAGGCCACTTTTACCAACTTTGCGATATTCCATCCAAATCATACCTCCCTTTTTAATTCCGATATAGATTGTTTTAATTATATCATCATAAGAATCGTCACGAGAGTTATTATACTTATGTATTTAAACGACAAATCTGTTTACAGGATGGATTTTCTTTTTTCTCTGATAAACTTGGTATGAAAGAAAATCGAAGATGCCTATTTCTGTTGGAAAGAGAAAGCTTAAGTACCAGCTTTGGGATTTCCGAAGTACAAGGTTGATCTATCCTGCTCATTCAACTTCTGTGTGGTCATTTGGCCACAACAGGATATAAGTGTTGGAATCGATGGAAATTCGAACGAATGGCGGAAGATCTTTTCCGAAGATCAGTAATGGAATTTGGTGCTTGCGCTCATTCAAAATCTATATAGTTCTCAGAAATCACTAATGAGAGTTGAGGGATTTTTTTGCTGTATGTGCAAAACTCTCGATTTACTTTAGTTGTAACTGATTGAAGTAATGTAATGGCTGCCAAGGGAGGCGGAATGACACTTTTATGAATACCTTCTGATGGTCGTCAGTCTTTGGAGGTGACTCGTAGTTGATACTCAATGTTGTTCTGATTGCACTTGTGATTCTGCTTGCAGCGTTTATTCTCATGTCCAGGCGAAAGACCAGCTTCAGGACAGAATCGATAATTCACAAAGTGGAGAGAATCTCGGAACTGAGTACTGCGAGGATGACAACGCTTCTGATTTTCGAACCTGAGCGGGAAAGCCTTGTTCCCGGAACATTTCAGCGATTTATTTTCATTGTTCCCTTTCAGGTAAGGGGTTATGTAGACCTAAGAAAGTTGAAAGAGGATTCAATCGAAATCCATGAAGGTGAAGCAAGAAGGATTAAGCTGATCCTGCCTTCTCCAAGACTCGAAGTTACAATTCCTCAGAGTAAGATTCCCGATATTAGGGTAATCAACCAGAGTGGTGTTTTGACAAGGATCTTTGGAAACAAAGATATGTTGAAGATTTTTCAGTTTTACAGCGACAAAATAGAAAAGCAGGCACTTCAGAACGCCTCAGAAATGGGAGTTGAAGAGACATCTAGAGAAAGCGCAAGAAACTTCTTCCACGGTCTCTTCCTCGGAATGGGGTTTGACGAAGTTGTTGTTCTGTTTGAGCAGGATAACTCATTAGAAACTAATGTGGAAATTGAGAAAGCTGGCAATCAAAGAAAGGAGAGTAATTAATATAAACTTTACTCGTAGTCCTTTGGATCACTATCAGCAGATATATTGAAAGAAGGCAATCGTGAGAAAGGAGGAGAAATAATGAAGAGATGGATGATATATCTACTCATTGCCGCAGTTGCCGTGGCAATCGTTCTGATTATTGCACTTCCCGCGCTCCTAAACAAAGAACCGAAACTGCAGTTTCCAGTTCATGTAGTGAATCAGGGCGAGAAGCTATCTGCAAATCTGAAGCCGTTCGTTATCGATGAAAAAATCGATGAAGTAGTTCTTGAACTGGTAGAAGGTCCCGGCACAATATCCGGTTTTTCCTATGTATTCGAACCAGGCTTCTCCTATGAGGGAGAAGTTCGTGTAAGTATAAGGGCAACCGACAAGAAGGGAAAGAGTTCTCAGCAAGAAATGCTGATAAACGTAGTTAGAGTGAACCGCCCACCGGAAATAGACACTTCTCCTATCGTAGTTCGCGAAGGTGAAACAGTGACTATCGACTTGAACTCGCTAGCAGTTGATCCAGATGGTGAAGAACTTGAATTCTCCGTTCAAGGCCCAGGGGAGCTTCACGGAAGTGCTTACATTTACTCTCCAGGCTACAGTGATTCCGGTAAGACGGTTTTGAGAGTACTGGCGAAGGATCCAAATGGAAACGAAACAGCACGAGATATCGAACTTGAAGTAATCGATGTCAACGCCCCGCCTGTTTTGCAGCTCGAGAATCAGATCGTTAATGAAGGAGAGGTTCTCTCGGTTGATATTTCTTCAAAGGTAGTCGATGAAGATAACGACAAAGTGGTCCTTTCTCTAGAAGAAGGCCCGGGAGAGATTACGGAAGGAGTGTTCACTTACGAGCCATCATACTCGGATTCCGGAACTGAAACCGTTAGAATCAAGGCATCAGACGGCTCGGGTAACGATGTCTTTTCAAGCTTCGAAATCCTCGTAATAGACGTGAACCGCCCGCCAAAGTCCTTGCTTAGCGACATGAACGTGAATGAAGGAGAGTCCCTTTCTTTCGATTTGCTTTCCAGGGTTGTCGATCCAGATGGAGATAACGTGACCTTCAGCCTAGAGGGACCTGGAGAGATCGTTGACGGATCTTACATATACAATCCAGATTACTCAAATGCAGGGGACAAATCGGTCGTATTAATTCTCGAAGATGAAAAAGGAGCAACAAACACGGCTTCTTTTATGGTTAGAGTCAATGATGTCAACAGACCTCCTCAAATATCTATTCCCGATCAATCGGTAAAAGAGGGAGAGCAGTTGAAAATATACCTGAAGGGTTTCATTTTCGATCCCGATGGAGATGAGGTCACCTTCGAAATCGCAGACGGACCGGGCTTCATTGAGGATGACCATTATCTATTCACTCCTGACTTCGATTCCGAAGGAATACATGAAGTGACACTAACGGCAAAAGATAACAAAGGACTTGAAAGCGTAGGGTTCTTCAAAGTCACGGTAGAAAACGTAAACAGATCGCCCGTAACGTTATCACCTTCGATAAACACCAGTATCATGGAAAGCTTCACTCTTGACCTCGATCTGGGAAGTCTTTTCGTTGACCCTGATGGGGATGATCTTCAATTCGAAGTGGAAGGCTATGGTATAGTCGTCGACAACAGCTATCAATACTCTCCAGGGTACAACGACAAGGGAGAAAAGGTTGCAACTGTAACTGCCACAGATCCTTACGGACTGTCAGATAGCTTGGTGATCAGAATCGATGTCAAAGACAGGAATAGAAACCCAGAATCGTCAATAGAAGAGATGAAAACCTCGATACATGAAGGCTCTTCCTTGAAAATCGATCTTCGACCCCTGTTCTCAGACCCAGACGGAGACGAATTGATATACAGTCTCAGTGGTATCGGAGAGATTGAGGGCAGTAACTACTCGTACTCACCGGGCTATGACGAGGCGGGGGAGAAAAACGTTATTGTTACGGCCTCCGATAACAACGGAGGAAGTCTTTCTCTACCAATAATCATATCTGTAATAGATGTCAACAGACCTCCTCAAATATCTATTCCAGATCAATCGGTAAAAGAGGGAGAGCAGTTGAAAATATACCTGAAGGGTTTCATTTTCGATCCCGATGGAGATGAGGTCACCTTCGAAATCGCAGACGGACCGGGCTTCATTGAGGATGACCATTATCTATTCACTCCTGACTTCGATTCCGAAGGAATACATGAAGTGACACTAACGGCAAAAGATAACAAAGGACTTGAAAGCGTAGGGTTCTTCAAAGTCAC
>NZ_JFHM01000012.1:0-26147 GCF_003664935.1 Mesotoga sp. H07pep.5.4 | reverse complement strand
TCCTTGAAGGTATCTAAATGGAGGTATCACTGCTGCTGTTCCCAAAGCCTCCATCCGTCCCCATATATCCTTGAAGGTATCTAAATATGATCTCGTGACCCTGAAATCCTCCCATAATCGCGGTCCCCATATATCCTTGAAGGTATCTAAATTGTACAGAATCGCTTCGGGGATCGTCTGAGTCCTTGGTCCCCATATATCCTTGAAGGTATCTAAATTTGAAGGCAGTTTAATCATGGTACTAACTTTCGTTAGTCCCCATATATCCTTGAAGGTATCTAAATATCGGGAGAATTGGAGAGGATTGCCGAAGACATCAACAGCGTCCCCATATATCCTTGAAGGTATCTAAATCTTTGAGTTTTGCGACCGGATCTAAACCGGGTTCGGGTCCCCATATATCCTTGAAGGTATCTAAATGTTGTTTTTGAAGGTATTTGTAATCTTCTTCTTAGTCCCCATATATCCTTGAAGGTATCTAAATTTAAGATCGATGAAAAGATACTGATTTTTCTTCCCCCGTCCCCATATATCCCTGAAGGTATCTAAATGCTTTTGTATCTACTTCAATCAACAAAAGAATGGCGGTCCCCATATATCCTTGAAGGTATCTAAATTAGAGTCTAGGTACTCGTTGTAGAACTTTTCAAGCGTCCCCATATATCCTTGAAGGTATCTAAATTGAGATGAAGAAAGAACAGCTTCAATCTCAGGTTGAGGAGTCCCCATATATCCTTGAAGGTATCTAAATGAAAATTCCAGAAATATAGTTCTCAATCATGAATATGTCCCCATATATCCTTGAAGGTATCTAAATAATGATGGATCGTAGATGATTGGTGCGTAGATGAAGTCCCCATATATCCTTGAAGGTATCTAAATTGCGATAGACATTAGAAGGGCTGGCGTGACCTTGACCGAGTACCCATATATCCTTGAAGGTATCTAAATACGGTAATCGCTTCTCTTGCATATGCAGAATCAAAGTCCCCATATATCCTTGAAGGTATCTAAATGAAGCAGAACAAGACTCTGAAGAATCAGATCCTCAAGGTCCCCATATATCCTTGAAGGTATCTAAATTCCATGACATCGAGAAGTATTTTTAGAGTGTTGTGCGTCCCCATATATCCTTGAAGGTATCTGAATGTGGCAGTTATAATGGTAAATCATGCGTTGCTATGTTCCCATATATCCTTTAAGGTATTTAAATGTCACTGCAATCATGTAGCCGAAGAGGTCGTCGGTTCCCATATATCCTTGAAGGTATCTAAATCCAATCAAGTCAATACACCTCAAGAAGGAAAATCCGCAGTCTTTTGCATGAGCGAATTCTTGGTTTTTCTAGGAATCCTAAACAACTGTTTTTTGGAAAGTAGGCAGTACATTATTGGCCAAGCAAAATCCAGAACCCAGAATCAATCGCTTACCCTTAATGTTAGGGTGCTCCAATCTGCTATTTCTACCAGATTAGCGATCAAAGAATTTTTTTGCAAGAGTGAATTCCCTGTTTTTGCAAGAATTCCAAACAACTTTCCACCCGGGAGATTCTGTTAATGAGTTTTCATTCGCGAATTCCTAATTCTAAAACTCAGACCTTCAAACAACAGCAAATGACTGTGGTGAACAAGACGATCAATCATTGCCGAAGTCATCTGTTCATCGTAGAAGACTGAGGGCATAGTAAGAGTCCTTGAGCGAATTTGCGGGCTAATTCGGAGGACGGGGGACCTTTGACAGACAACGTTGTCTTCAGCAGCGTTTAGCGGGTCCTTGGTTTTAAGCGTAAAGCGGTTTCTAATGCGAGATCCCGTACAGGAGCACTACGGGATGACAATCTATCGTTGCTTCGAGTAACTGGCGGCGTGTTTCTGACAAGCATCTCGATCTATGGCGTGAAAAGTGCGGACAGCTGCAAGTTCCAAGATACAAGTTGTGAGTTGTTTGAAGAATAAGAGACCGAAAAGAACGCAAATCAGACTAATCTGATTAGACCTACCCACTTCGTCACTGAAGTGGTCGTGTTCAGGATCTGAGCTTTCCAGAAACGTATTCGGCCTCCAGGGGAACTGGAAAGTAAGAGCCTCATAGTAGGCTGACGGGGAGACACGAATCACCTGATTATTACACTTTAGAGTATACTGACGATCGATAATCTTCATGTCTCTCTTCTATTCTAGGTTTCTGATCAGTTTCTTTGCAAAATGCCAGACTCGATTTTCTAGTCAAGTCAATTCGAGTATTCTCTACGAACTGGGGGATGCTTTGCTAACAGGTACAGCTCCACATGAGACCAGCAGGTGCTTGAAAAGCCCCGTTTTGAATTTCAGAGCCTATAAAAAATCCGTGTTTGGTAGATGATTCTTTGATCTCAGTGTTAACTATGGTAGACTATGTGTAACAGTACTTGTAATATATTTTTTGTAGTCAATTCACAAGAATCGTGTGCTTGGTCAGTAACGCGTATTTACTCACTAAAGTGAGGCCTTCAATGATCAGAAATCTTTCGGAAGTAGAGAAGAGATTAAGAGACCAGCTAAACCACAATACAATCTCAATAATTAGCAATCTTGAATACGAAGAAGAAGACATCAAGGAGATTGAGCAACTCCTGAAAGAGGAGCTTCGTTTTCATGAATTGCGGTCATCTGTGGACGGTAATTCTAAATACGAAACAGCTATTATTAGTTCGTTCGACAAGTATCCACTGACATTCGCACTGTACTTGGTTTGGCACGGAATTGTGAACTACAGTGAAAACCGCTTCTGGAAAAAACCTCTTGAAGCACTTGAGCTACCTGCGACTATGGAAAAAGTACTAGGCTCTTCGTTTCTGAAAACACTTGATACTTTCAGTTTCGAAAAATTCGAAATGAGGGAGTCAACCAGAAAGTTCGTTACTCCAATTCTTGCTCACGGCAAGGTCCCGAACGAATTCCTAGATGATTTTTTTGAGACCTTCTTGCTGAAACTTTACAAGCATACCAAGAGAAATCTTGAATCTCCAACACTTGTTGATGATTTGTTGAAGCATATGAGAAGTGATTACTTCTGCACTTCTAAGAGAGAAGAAATCGAATTAGAGTTAAGAGAGCTGAAGAGACAGGAGAAGTATCTACTCATTATCGCAGAAAACAATGATCTCTTACAAGATAGCTTTTTGTACGCCCAAGAGCTTCGTAATCACAAGAATGACATCCTGCAAATCATAAGAAAGGGAAAGCCTTTTGCGAAATGGCTGCTTGACTATGGAGAGCTTTTAGAAAACAAGAGCACGTTAATGAAGCAAATCGAAGCAATAAACGAGAAGTTGTGCAACGCCTTAGCTAACTTTCGTGTATTACTTCAAAATGATGTTCTCTTGTTCTCAAGAGATCCCAGACTTATGCTGTGCAGCAGTGGTTCCTCTAACGTAATTAGAAAGACAATATGCTTGGCAAATACAAGAACGCAAATTCATAGGGAGCCTTTCAGAAAGAACCAAGAGAGGAGTAATCCCATGAAGCGACTCGTAGAATCTCATGAAATCAATATGAAAGCAATTCTTGAGATTATGCGCGAGATAGATAAACTTCGAAAGCGTTATCTTATGGCAAATGGAAGAGCCAGTAAGAACCAACTTAGAATTCTGGAATGCCAGCAACTTTTGGGAATAAGCCACACAAAAATCTTGCTGCATAGAAGAGCTTTGATTCAAAATCTTACTGAGTTCGGAAAGGGCAATGCTGATATGGGCTGGAAAATCCTTGTAAACCAATTTGAACTATTGGAGCAGTTGGTCAAACTTGGGCTTGAGAAAGATGATGTTTTGTCAGCCCTGTCAATCATGACGACCAATACTTTGAACTACTCGTCCCTGCAAAATGAAATCAGTTCTATACGAAGGAAAAGGGAGGATCTAGAGACCACACTTCGCTCCTATAAAGCCGATAGTTATAGTATTCCTCCCTTAAGATACTTGAATCAGTCAACGAAATATTTCCTTTTGCTTGGGGGTGAGAGTGCAGATAATTTCGTGTATGAGTGTCTAAAGTTATTGAAGGGTCTTGAGAATGGAACTTTTGATCTAAAGATTAATACCTCAATACTCTCAAGAAGGATTGTTGAAGCTCTGAAGCTCTGGTGGGAAGAGAAAAACATGTATCTTGAAGGGCAAGATAATCATTCAGTCAGACAACCCGCGAAATCTCGCAAACTAATCAGCCCAAAGAGATACTATCTGACTTCAGTAAAGGAAAACCAGAGCTCGACTCATAGAAACAGAACTTGGATTCAAACTCCTTTGACAAACTGGAACCGGGATACAGGAATGCTCTCAGTCACAATGCCAGAATCGTATTTCGTTGACAACGGTCAAAGAAGCGCTAGCCTGTTAATCACATCTGATAGCTGGAAAAATGAGACTAACATAGATTTGCGAAGAAAAGGTGGCCGAATATATACTGTTGATACTACGGTTGAAATATCTGAACTGAATACTAGTATCACAATTGATTTAATTATCGATGGAGTTACGTACACTAGTTGGCACGCTGATCTGTTTTCGGATTCAAGACCTTACATCATCCTAGATTCTGAAGGGCAGCTTGTCGACAAGATTGTGAAAGGCGAAACTTATTTTCTACTAATACCAAGCGATTCTTCACTAGAACACAAAGGCTTCAATTCAGTAGTCCGTACCTACAGTAACTACGATAACCTCGAAGCATTTGAGTTTCATTGCACGAATGGTTATCGTGTCGAGCTAAAAAGGGGATCACAACTTTTCAATGTTATCACGGGCGAAGACTTTCAACCCGCCAGGCTGATAGGTTCTGTGAATCATAATATTTCAGTAGATGGAGAACGACCATTTCTTGGGCCCACCCCTCCACAAGTACAGTTGTTCACAAATAACCCCGAAGAATTGCGACAGCTGACTATTGAAGCTGCGACCGAAAATTATAGGAGATCTCTGGATAAAGAAGAAATACTAACACAAGCTGTCTATAGTCGCTGCGATGAAGGTGGAAGATCAATAATATCCTTGGAAAAGCTAATTCGAGAATACGGAAGAGTAACTCTTACTGTAACTCATTCTCACGGGGATATCTGGCATAAGTCATTCTGGTACATCCCAAGTATTGAACCGCACTTCTCAGAGGATTTCTTTCTTCCAAAAAAGGAGACGCAAAATTGTTCAGTAGAATTCAGAATAGAATCAGGGTATTTTCTTCACTTTGAGGAAGAGTCATTTTCAACGCTTTCAGGGACCAAAACCCTTGAGTTTCCACCTTTAATATCACATTTTGATGCAACTTTGTGTTCGATGAATGGGGAAAAATTCCGTATTCGAGTTGATGTTCCTGCTGTAAGATGGCAGTTTGAAGGTGAAAACACCTGGCATCACAGAATTGAAGAAGTATGGTATGAAAATCTGAAGAAAATCCTTGTTCAGATTCCAGAAACTCTGAACAATCGAGTAGAGATATTACTTAAGGGAACTGAACAAAGATTTTCCCTCACTACAAGCAATCAAATACTATATTTTGACCTACTCGATTTCTACGATTCTTTAACAAACGATACTTCTGTAGATGTCCACACAGTTATCTTATCAACAATAAATGTAAGAAATAATGAACAGTTAGATATTCCTTTATTAGAGATCAGACACAAGTGGAAAATAGAGAACCTCAACTACAATATCAGTAATTCCTCTAAAGAGGATAAGTTAAGGATTGAATGGTCCGAAAAGGGTTTTCCAAAGAATCGGGCGATTTCACTTTGGATAAGAAATGGAGACGAGGCGACTTTGATCAAGAAGAAATCTCTTGATGCTCAAGAGAATACCGCTTGTTTTAGTATTGATTCTGGCCTATTAGATCTTTATCCATCTTTCGTGGCTTTCAGCATTGAGGATGATTACTTCTCTATTGATGATCAAAAAGAAAGCTTTGATCCCGATCTTGTATTTGATCTAGAGCTGAGCGGAAACAAGAGATTGGTAGAAGCTATGAAAGCGAGAGGCCTGAAGATAAAGAGTTTCGTTGGTGGGAATTATCGACTCGAAGAAGTGAGTTATTCCGTCAACGAAAATGAGCAATTCTATATTGAATCAATTAGAGATAGGCCAGTAAAAAAGGAAAGCGAAGTTCTTTTCTCAGCAAGTATTTTTAAGTACCTTGGAAACAAGCAGATTGACTTTGGAAATTGCTACTTCTGTATAGATTTCAGCGAAATGACAATTACTATGCTTGTGGATCAACCAGGGGGTGACGGTGCAATGTATTGTCCAATTTGCGGAAGGCTTTTCTGGGATGACATTGACGAAGAGCACAGAGTCCATCATATTCTAGTTGATAATGCGAGTGTCATATTCGGGGATGAAAGAAATGTTTGACCCTATTAAAGCAACTGAAGAAATCGTTGAAAACTACTTAGGATATCTGAGAACTACTTTTGACTTTTCGGACAAGATTCTTGAAGAGCAACTAAGCTCTTTGCTAGGCAAGAAAGAAAAGCTTTATAAAGGGCCAATTCTTGAAGCAACACCTCCATTTGAAACAGGCGGGACGATAAGGGAGCTAGTGCATGAAGAAATGCTCTCACAGGAATTCCTTAGATTTGGCAAGAACGAGTTAGATATTGATCGTGATCTATATCTGCATCAGGAAAAAAGCATAAGAAAAGTTGTAGAAAAAGATAGGAATATTGTTGTAGCAACTGGAACAGGTAGTGGAAAAACAGAAGCTTTTTTGATCCCAGTTCTTGATTTTCTGTTCAGGGAGAAGGAGTCTGGCAAACTTTGCCCCGGAGTAAGAGCTCTGCTTCTTTACCCTATGAACGCGCTTGCCAACGACCAAATCAAGAGGCTCAGAACACTTTTATCAAAACAGAGTGACATAACCTTTGGCATATATACGGGCGAGACAAAGTCAGAAAATGACCTTGCTGAGGAGGAGTTCAGAAAGATTCACAAGAGCCCTTCTCTTTCAAATGAACTTATATCTAGGGAAGCAATGAGAAAATCCCCACCAAATATCTTGATAACGAACTATGCGATGCTGGAGTATCTCCTTCTTAGACCTTACGATAATGTTTTCTTCGATGGGGATTATGCAAGATACTGGAAGTTTCTCATTTTAGATGAAGCACATACCTATACAGGCGCAAAAGGAATAGAAACCTCAATGCTTATTAGAAGGCTAAAAGCGAGAATCTCTACCTTCAGTAGAAGATCACTCAAATGCATTGCAACAAGCGCGACAATTGGAGGAAAAAGAGATACAGAGACTCTTAAGGATATTGCAAAATTTGCATCTGATCTCTTCGGGGAGAATTTCTCTTGGCATGAGAATGATTCTTCTCAACAAGACGTGATTCTCGGCTCAAGAAAGAAACTTGAACCAAGTAATGAAGGGTGGGGAATTCCAGACGATTCAGTTTACGAAGCCCTCCTTAATGAACTTGATAAGAATGAGGAGCAGAGTATTAAGCGATTAATGCAAATTCTCAAAGACAACGGAGTTCCTGATGCTGTTCTATTAGAAGCCAATACGAATAATCCTGGTTACACAAACCTCCTTTTTAATGTTTTTGCTGGAGACAAAAGAGTCATTAGATTGCGGCGAATACTTAAGAAAAGTCCTAGAGAGCTACACGAAGCAGCTTCAGAAGTATTCGAAGATTCTCTAAGTCAAGAAAAAAAGCTTGTTTCATTAGTTGCTCTTGCAAATAGAATAAGACGTTCAAGAGAGAATCTCTCCCTTCTTCATGCTAGATACCATCTGTTCATCAAGACACTAGAAGGTGCTTTTATCTCATTCTACCCAGAGAAGAGGCTTTTTCTAGAAAAGCACAATTACGTAAGCTACAACTCAAAACAGTACCCAGTGTTTGAAGCAGCAATATGCCAGAATTGTGGTCAGCTCTACCTGGTTGGACACACAGTTGATGACAAACTTGTTCAATCTGAAATTACTTCAACTGATGACAATGCATCACTTGAATACTACATGCTTATCACTGAAGATCAAAATGAGCTGCTTTCCGATGAAGATGAAATTGAAGGGGCCGAAGAGGCTTCTGACAATGAGTACAGGCTTTGTGTCAAATGCGGATCAATTCAGAAAAGTGATTTGCTGACTGATAAATGTGATTGTGGTTCGCAATACAAAATAAAAGTGAGAAAGGCAAAAACAACTGATGGTGAAGTCCACAAATGCCTAAGATGTGGCAGAACTAACACCAAATATTCAGTGGTGAGACGTTTGATTGTTGGAGATGAATCTGCTACTAGTGTATTAGCTACTTCTTTATACAGACACTGCCAAGAAATAAAAAGCGAACCCATCGAAAAAGACGGTGAAGAGTTTGTAAGTTACGGTCCTAAACAAAAACCCATGCATACTACGAGACGACTTCTCACGTTTTCCGATAGCAGGCAAGACGCAGCTTTTTTCTCGACGTATTTAGATGACTCTTATTCGCAAATCCTTAGAAAACGAATTATCACTGAAGTCCTTAAGACAAATGGGCACACAATAATTGAAAATGAATGGACATTATCTGACCTCGCTAGACATTTAGCCAAGTACGTGCAAGAGATAAAACTCTTCCATCAAGGAGAAAGCAAAGAAGAGATCAAGAACGAGTGTTGGCGTTGGGTCTTCTTCGAGTTCCTTGGACTTGGTGGAAGAAATAGCCTACATGATTTGGGAATATTGGGATACACTTTCACCTTGCCAGAAGACTGGAGAGTTCCAAAAAGACTTAACGAAATTGGACTTTCTCAAACTGAAATTGCAGATGTGTATAGAATTCTTCTAGATTCCTTTCGTATTTATGGAGCGGTGGTCTATCCAGAAGGGATAAGCCCGGCTGAAGATTTCTTTGAACCTAGAAATCACGAGTATTCCTTCAAATTGAAGGGGAAAGGACCATATGTTAGAAGTTGGCTGCCTTCGAAAGAATACTTATCCAACAGAAGATTAGACTATATTACTAGGTTGTTCTCGAAGCTAAAAGTAGAAAATGCTGAGCAACAAGCAAATGAATTCCTAGAAATGATGTGGAAGAAACAGGTTTTCAGAGAAGGCCCTTCTCCGTGGGAAGAATTATTCATGGGAAGCAGTGAACCTCCCTCAGGGATAGTATTCAGAGCCAGATATCAGTTCTGGAAATTAGTTCCTGGTTTTGGTACTGAATCAAGCAATTGGTATAGATGTGATAAATGTGGACGGCTTACAACATCATCAGTATTGAATCTGTGCCCTCACTATAAATGCGATGGGAAACTCAAGAAGATAGTACCCGATATTGATCTTGCGGAAAACCACTACCGGCGACTTTACACAAATTTGGAGCAACTTGCAATGAAAGTCTCTGAGCACACTGCCCAATTAACATCCCAAAGCGCTGCAGAAAAGCAGGAGAAGTTCTATAAGGGTGAGATAAACGTTCTAAGCTGTTCTACTACTTTCGAGTTGGGCATTGATGTAGGTCAGCTAGAAACGATATTTATGAGAAATATTCCACCAACACCTTCGAATTATATACAGAGAGCCGGTAGAGCGGGACGAAGGAGTGACTCAACGGCTTTTTCTCTTACTTATGCAAGGCGTAGACCACACGATTTGTTTTATTACAGAGATCCAATACGCATGGTAGCAGGAATAATCAAGCCGCCAAGGTTTGAGATAAGAAATCTGAAGATAATCAGAAGACATATGTATTCAGTAGCAATAGCCGCATTTTGGAAAGAAAGATCAGAGTATTTTGGTTCATGTGAAGAATTCTTCTTCAACAACAAACCGGGAAAAGAAGCTTTAAGAGAGTATCTTGAAGGAGAACCAAAGGTAGTTCAAGAAGCATTGATAAAGATCGTTCCCAAAGACTTGCAAGAAGTCCTTGGAGTGCAAAACTGGAGTTGGGTAGAAGACCTACTCGGAGATGAAAATGGTGTCCTGTCGTTGGCTACAGAAAAGCTGACAGGAGACATCCATGCTCTAGAAGATACCATAAAAAATGCTAGTGAAAGAAGAGTTTTTTGGCAAGCGGAAAGACTTAACAAGACAATTAGAACACTCAAAGAAAGACAGGTAATTGGATATTTGTCTCAGAATAATGTCATTCCAAAGTATGGATTCCCCGTTGATGTAATTGAATTACAGACATACCACCATCCGCAAGGGAGAACTATTGATCTTTCCAGAGACATGAAAATCGCTCTTTCTGAATATGCTCCAGGCAGTCAGGTAATAGCTGATGGTTATCTCTGGACTAGCAGATATATAAAGAAAATCCCGGGTAAAGAATTCCCGCAGTATAGTTATGTAGTTTGCAGAGACTGCGGTTTTTTCTCCAGTTGCCTGAAAGAGCGTTCTGAGGAAGAGCTTCCAAAACTCTGTCCAATCTGTGGTAATAGATTCTCAAAGACTGGCACCTACGTTACTCCAGAGTTCGGCATGATTGCAGACTCTCCAAGAAAGGCCACCCCAAGAAAACCATCTAAGACCTTTTCCACCAGGTACTTTTTCTCTTCAAGAAATCAGAACTACAACAACGTTAACAAACAAGAACAGACGGAAAGACTAAAGAACGTGACTCTTATTCTAAGATCTTTTGAGGGACGTTTAGCAGTCATTAACAGTGCCGGCTGGAATGGCTTTTCTATATGTCGCAACTGTGGATATGCTCTTGTTGGTTCAAGTAGTTCACAAAAAACTCATAAGGATCCTTTCGGAAAGTCCTGCGGAGGCAGCTTTGAAGAAAGACTATCTTTGGGATATGAGTTCCCGACTGATATTCTTGAGATCACATTTCCGAATTCTGGAATAATACGGGACACCTCTCTCTTGTATTCTCTTCTTTTTGGGATTATTGAAGGCATTAGCAGCTCTCTTGAAATTGACAGGAATGACATAAACGGCGTATTAAGGTACAAATCTAATTCTTCGCCAGCTTTGGTAATTTTTGATGATGTTCCTGGAGGAGCAGGACACGTCAACAGAATAATTAGCGAAAACAAGCTGATGGAAGTCCTTTGGGAGACACTTAGAATAGTTGAAAACTGCAAATGCGGAGAAGAAGACAACGGTAGAGCCAGCTGTTATGGTTGTTTAAGAGACTATTCGAATCAGTTGTTTCATAGCTATTTGGACAGAAGTAGAGTCATTGAATTCCTAAGGCCAATTCTTTGATTAAGCTTCATTACTTACAGTGAAATAATTAACCGATACAGGCATATGTATAAGAGATAAACGGAAGTCTTTTCTGCTTTCACGGCAACTATCCGCTTTTCAAATGCCATTTGTCTTCACTGCATAAAAGTTGTGAATAATCACGCTGATAAGCGACGCCCCTGAATTGCACTTTTGGGTACCGGATTTCTTGGACCTTCTTAATCCGAATTCAGCTTACAGGATTACACTGAATCCGTTTCAAAGATTGCAGGTTAGTTTGCCATTCCAGACTTCATTACCGGAGGCGGGCAGTATAAAGGATTCAGCGCTACCTCTGATGGAAGGTAGATTCTCATGCTGATCGAAAAGATTCCATCTGGTGCGGGTAGCCAATTTGATTCTTTATCGGCGCCTGGCGATTCGTGCTGAATGTAGATCACAAGCGAGCCGTCTTCTCCATATTTCATGTTGGTTCGATCGCCTATCGAATAGCGATTTATCTCATTGGCTACAAGGAACTGACTCTCATCATACATAGTGATAGACCAGAATCCCTTTGGCTCAACAGGAGGAAGCTCATCACTATCGAACGAGAGAATGTATTTGAATTTCGATCCATCGTACACATCCCCGTCTCCATCCACTAGTCCGTTCGGGCAATATGCCTCTTCAAGACTGTTCCCGTACAAGCCGAGATAAGCCGCGGCGGCTCGGACTTCGTACTTTCCCTGCATTTCTTCGCGACTCCCAAAGATCCGCTTTGTCAGATTCCAGCCATTCTTCGAAATTCCAACCATTTCTCTCGGGTTCCTGATTGTCTCTAGAGCTTCCTTGATTCCTTCCTCCACAGCCTCTCTTATGCCCGGCGGCATTGAATTGAAATCAAATGGGAGGTTTGGACCGATGCCTATCTTTCCGAACTGTTCTATCAGCTCCTTCTCGCTCGGATGTACTTCGAGCTGGCCCAGAAGAAAATTGAAATACGAGATAAACTCCGCGGACTCGGCTTTTGTCCTGTCATAGGTCGGGAAGATAGTGGGATCTGCGGCTGGCGGAGCCTCTTCTCCAAGATATGAACTGAGGGGTTGAATCTCATGTCCCTTCTGGATTTCGAGAACCTTATCAAGGTCGCCTTCGACTTCCATGTCAACCGCGATCCGAACTAGACAGAGGACAAAACTACCCTCGCTGCGAAAGACGTCGTCTACCCCGGCAGGCGTGCTACCCTGCCAAAAAGGGCCGGATATCACGAAGGTTCGCGCGCCAGTTCCGGTGGCTCTTGTGCCAACATAAGCGAAGTTATGGGTATACATGTCGATCATCTGGAAGGAGTAATAACGGTCCTCGACTGCCGGTACGCTCACCACAACAGGCTCCGATCTCAGATCAAGCCAGAGCGCAGAATAGATGTTGTCGTTATTTGGTCGGACGACTTCTTTGTAATCGGGGCCGCGAAGTTTCCTGCTGTTATAGAACTTGTTGAAAAGCCCCGGTCCGATCGCCTGGATGGTCATCGTCTTGAAATCCTCAAGCATCGGATAAGCAAAGATGTAAGCTTGCTTAGCGATTTCCCTTGCTTCGTTGCAATCGGTTGTGAACTCATTTTCACTGGAGAGCAAAAGT
The DNA here is from genome assembly GCF_003664935.1 of Mesotoga sp. H07pep.5.4. Taxonomy (NCBI): domain Bacteria; kingdom Thermotogati; phylum Thermotogota; class Thermotogae; order Kosmotogales; family Kosmotogaceae; genus Mesotoga; species Mesotoga sp. H07pep.5.4. The sequence goes on along the minus strand of NZ_JFHM01000012.1, from coordinate 13,359 downwards.
GAAAGAAACGAGAGAGTAATAATTAGAAGCGCAATATGTTTCCTGCAAAGCACGGTGGGTTCCTCCCTTGTGCCGGCTTTTGAACAGAAGATCGGTGGAAGATTGAGTGGTAACCTTCTGCTTCTTAGAAGTACACGTCCGATTATACTTCAGAGAAGTCTTACGAAAGAAGCTGAGGCGGGACTGTCCAGCAAAAAGACTTATTAAGGATTAAAAAGAGTTTTGCGAAATCAGAAAGGGTACTTCGTCTTTTGGCGGAAAGAGTGAAAGATCAGTTCCAAGTTGCAAGTTGTGAGTTGTGAGTAAAAAAGCCAAACGAAACGGGTCTCGGAAGATCAAAACAAAACGGTTCTCCATTCGCCTAGGAGAGCCGTGAAGCAATAGCATCGAGATTCCGACCAGGAGCTTTGTCGGAACGACGGCAATTGAAACCTTTTCCTTTGGACTTCAACTTGCAACTTGGAACAAGCAACTCGCAACTGTTCTTTCGAAGGACGGTGGACCGTTGACGGACAACGTTATTTTCAGCAGCGTTTAGCGGCCTCTTGATTTTAGCGTGCAGCGATTCTTAAATCATCGAGATTCTGAATCAAGTTCAGAATGACGTGATGTGATGTTTTCGTGATCGCCTAACATTGTCATCCCGAACTTGTTTCGGGATCTTGTTTTGCGGTCTCGGCGGGGGACGGAGGACTGTTCACGGATAACGTGGTTTCATCAGCTTCAGCGTGCAACGTTTTCTGGCCAAGCAGATCTTCTTTTTGCCCGACGAAGTCGGAACTGGCCTTTGCGAAGCAAAGACTGGCCAGGCGGAGCCTGACTGGCCTGCGCCAGCAGACTGGCTTTTCTATTTCTCGCCTTCTCGTGAGCGCAGCGAACGTCTCTACAATGCTCTTTCTCGCCTCGTCTTGAAAAAGGCCTCTTTGCGCATGAACGAGAAGCCGTTCCTATTGAACAAAATTGCTTTTAAAAAAACTTCGTAGATCTTATAACTGATCGCTTCAGCAGTATAGTTGATGAAGAAACATCATTCATAAGAAATATGAATTCATGATATCATATTACTTGCTGGAGGTGATGGTATGTCGACCAGATTACTCAGACCAACGGAGAGAGGACAGATTACAATACCAAAGGAAGCGAGAGATAAACTTAAGATCACTCCCGACAGCAGGTTTAAGGTCTCTGTAGAAGGAGATAAGATAATCTATCAGCTGGTGTCACCTTTCGACATGATAGTCAAGGAATTTCAGAAAGAGGCAGAGGCGAGAGGCTATACAAAGGAAGAACTAGAAAACGAGCTGGAAAAGGTCAGAAAGAAGCTCTTCAAAGAGATCTACGATGAGAGTGATGATTGATTCGAACACATTCCTCTCGGGCATTGTTTTCGACGGAATGGAAAGACTCTTGTTGCGTACCCTCATCCATTCTGATCATGTGCTTCTGCTTGCGAAGTTCAGTGTTTCAGAGGTCGAGAGAGTATTGAGAAGGAAGTTCCCAAGTATGATCCAAGATTACGAAAATGTTCTCCAATCACTTGATGCAGAAATATTGCCCCTTCCAGACAAAAGTGAAGTGGAGCGATGTATTGAGATAATCAGAGATGATCATGATGCTCCGATTCTTGCTTCCGCCATTAAGGCTAGACCAGATGTGTTTGTCACAGGCGACAAAGACTTCTTTGAGGAGCGAGTTAGAGTATTAATCAGAGTCGCAACTACAAGAGAGACTCTCGAGCTCATACTCAACTTTGACAGCAACGAATCTGAAAACAGCTAAACATGGGGAAAAATGAAAAGAAAAACAGACGTACCACCACAGTGGTCTATTATGCAATCTCTTTGAGCAGATCCGGCGGTCTTACCTTGAGTGCTTTGAAAGCGTCGTAAGCATTGCCCATCGTTTCAGTCCTTGCAAGAAAGCGTTTTTTTCTACCGTTAGCTCAACTGCCCTTATCTCTGTCAAGTCTTCGAGTATTTCTGCATAAGAGAAAGTACTTCCAATCTCTTTCAGCTTTCTGCATAAGGCAGTCTCCATTACAAGTGGAAGGAAACAGATCATTATGTGTCCCTTCACCCTCGTGTCTGTGTAATGGTATATGGGACGAAGATCGAGTCCGCTCTTCAGTTCCCGGAATGTGAGATTTTGAGTTTTCTTCAGCCGACTTTGCCTAACTTCTTTCTCTCAGTCGATTGGTGTCGTTTAAGGAAGCAGTAGGTCAAATGGGTGCCCAGGTTGGTCGTATTTCGTCTAGTTTGTGAATAATCGGCTGTAATCAGAGTTCGTAGAATCAGTGGCTTTCTGTTATGATAATTGCGTAAACGTTTACGTACTATCTAGAAAGCATTAGCGACTATTTATTGGCATTAAATTCCCAAACGTTTACTAAGAATATTTCCGAACCGAAAAGGAAGGGTCAAAGTGAAAAAGCTCTTGTTACTGTTTCTTGTTTCTGCGTTTCTTGTTGTTACAGCGTTGTCTGCCGAGATCACGTTCTGGAAGTTCACCGACACATACGCAGATGCTACAATTCAAAGATTCGTTGATCTTTGGAATGAAGAAAATCCGGACAAGAAAGTGGTATTTGAGACTTTCCCCTGGGGAGACTATACCGGGACTAAGCTTACAACTGCCTTTGCGACTGGCGAAGGGCCTGATGTTTTCTTCATAAGTCCCGGTGATTTCCTGAGATACGTCAATACTGGAATTGCTCTGCCGCTCAGTAAATACTTGACCGAAGATATCATTGCAGACTTCTTACCCGAGACGATTGAAGCTGTAACTGTTGGAGGAGAAATATACGCTCTTCCGCTTGAAATGGAGCCAGTAGCATTATTCTACAACAAGGCTGCTTTCGAAGAAAAGGGAATCGGTCAGCCTCAAGACTGGGCGGAGTTGAAGGAAGCGGCAGCGAAATTGAAAACTGCCGACCGATACGGAATAATCGTTGAAGTTGCGCCTGGCTACTACCAGAACTTCACATGGTATCCGTTCCTGTGGACCGCGGGTGGAGACGTCGTAGACGAAAACTGGGAGAAATCTACTTTCGAATCAGAGGGAGCGATAGCTGCTCTTGATCTTTGGGGATCGTTTGTCAAAGAAGGTTTAGCCCCTTCATCGCTTCCAGCAGGAGCGAATGATATTGGTATGTTCGGAAACGGTCTTGCAGATATGATTGTTTGTGGATTCTGGGGCGTCAAGCAGTTACAGACTCAGTTTCCTGAATTCGATTTTGGAGTATTTCCAATCCCCCCTTATGAAAAGGGAGGAGAAAGTATCAGCGTTTATGGTGGTTGGAAGATGATGCTGAATGCCAAAGGAAAGAACACAGACATAGCTGCCGAGTTTGCCAGATGGCTCGTAGCAGAGCAGATAGACTTCCCGCTTGATTGGTGCACAGTGACCAATAGTAAGTTCTCACCCAGATACTCCGTTCTCGAAGCAGGAAATGAGTTCTACAATACTCCGCCAAATGATGTATTCCTTGAGATTCTAAAGACGTCTAAGTCGGAGCCCACATTCACTCCGGAAATGGTTAAGGCTGTGTCTGATGCTATACAAGCCGTCATGTTCGCAGGTATGGATCCCAAGGCTGCTGCAAAAGGGGCTTCTGCAGCTATCAATGCTTATCTTAGTAGATACACAGGTGGAGTTCCCGGAAAGTAAGTGAATTTTCTTAGCCCGGGATTCAGTCCCGGGCTGGTTTTTCGGGAGGATTGCCGTGAATAGAAAAACCCGGGAAAAACTGGTTGGATACGCTTTTATAGCTCCAGACATAACTGGACTGATAATTTTTGCAATGGTCCCCGCAATTGTGGCTCTTGTAATAAGTTTCTTTTCCTGGAATGGCTTAAGTGATATGCTCTTTGTCGGTCTAGACAATTACAGGACAATGTTTCAAGACCCACAGTGGCGAAACAGTATCTTTGTGACTCTTAAGTACTCGGTCTTCTTTGTTCCGTTGAACTTCGTATTTGCACTTCTCCTGGCAATGCTTGTTCAAAAGCCAGGACCTGGAATAGGGCTTTTCAGGGCTATTTTCTTTGCGCCTACCGCCATGTCTATGGTTGCGGTTTCCTTCGTCTGGAAATACATGTTTCAACCGTACGGTTTCGTCAATTACTTTCTGTCATTCTTTGGAATAACTAGGCAACCACTCCTTGGCTCTATGTCTCAAGCTCTTTACAGCATTGCTGTGGTTAGTCTATACATGAGTGTTGGATACTATATGGTGATCTTTCTCGCAGGTCTCAACGAGATTTCGAATGAATACTATGAAGCTGCTGAAATAGATGGTGCGTCCGGTTTACAGAAGTTTCTATACATCACTTTTCCACTCCTGAAACCCACTACCGCATTTGTTCTTGTAATGACCTTTCTGCAGAGCTTCCAGGTTTTTGACCAGATATACATACTAACAGGAGGAGGACCTTTTTATAGTACATCAACCGCAGCGTTTTACATCTATTACAATGCTTTTCAAATGTACCAGTTCGGTTACTCATCGGCTCAAGCTTTCACACTATTTGCGATTCTTCTTGTAGTATCTTATTTCATGCTGAGAGCACTAAGAGGCGGTAACGTCTCCACCGGATCGTGAGGGGGGTAAGTATGAAGACCAGAATAGTGAAGGGAATACTGAGGTATGTTTTGCTAGTGGCTCTAGCGATGTTCTTTCTCTTTCCAATCTATTGGATGTTCGTGAGTTCTCTGAAGTCACCCAGCGAGATCTTCGCATTCCCGCCGAAGCTAATCCCCGAAAACCCAGTATGGTCAAATTACTCTAAAGTATTCTCGCAAGTGCCTTTCGCCAGATATATGTTGAACACCTTCTTTGTTGCCTCTGTTGTTACTATTGTCGCTCTTCTTCTTCACTCTATGGCCGCTTATTCGCTGGCAAGACTCAGGTATCCTGGCAGAAATGTACTGTTCATTCTCGTTATCAGCACTCTAATGATTCCGTTTTCTGCAATCCTGATCCCGCTGTTTCTAATTGTAAGAAACTTTGGCTGGATTGACTCTTATAGAGGGCTTATAATACCGGCTATTCCCCACGCTTTTGGGATTTTCTTTTTGAGGCAGTTCTATCTCGGATTTCCTAGAGAATTGGAAGAAGCGGCAATAATTGACGGAAGCGGATTGGTGAGGGTTTTTTTCAAGATCGTGCTGCCTCTTTCAAAGCCCGTACTCTCAGCACTCGCCGTCTTCTTTTTCCTGGCGAACTGGAATTCATTTATGTGGCCGCTGGTGATAATTAATTCGCCGGAAATGCGGACAGTACAGCTGGGAATAGCCCAGTATGGTGGAGAGTATAATAATCCATGGGCTATTCAGCTAGCTGCCTGCACGGTAGCTCTCATTCCAACTTTGATTGTATTTGTGATACTGCAGAAACAGTTAATGCAGAGCATAAAAATGACCGGAATGAAACTCTGATTGGAGGAGGAATCGTTGGCGCAAAGGGTTACCATAAAATCAATTGCCGAAGAACTCGGGGTCTCGGTTGCTTCTGTTTCCAGAGCTCTTAATGGGAAGGGTGAAGTTGGTCCTGCTCTGGAGAAGAGAATATTGCAGAAGGCAGATGAACTTGGTTATATAGCCAACTATTCTGCCAGGAGTCTCAAGCATCAGAAGACAAATCTAATAGGCGTGCTGGTTCCGGACACATTCAACCCATTCTTTGCCCATTTTGTGACCAAGATAGAAGAGCTTCTTTACGATTCTGGATATGAGATACTGCTTTCTACGACAAGGGAGTCTCTTGAGAAGGAACGTCAGTATCTTGAGATAATGGTTTCCAAGAATGTTACCGGTATCCTTGCGGCTCCAGTGGATAGAACTGGTAATATTTCGATCTACAAGAGGGTAAAAGCGATGGATATCCCTATAGTCTTCTTTGATCGAAACGTTGAAGGGCTTGATCTTAGTCGGGTGAATGTGGACAACAGAAGCGCGGTCTACAAGATAGTTAGATACTTGTACCGTAAAGGCCACAGAAGAATAGCTTTTGTAGAGAGTGTTCCCAATACGTCGATGGGAGAAGAAAGATTAGCTGGCTACAGAGAGGCGATTAAGGATTTCGGTCTCAGTGAAGAGTTCAGTCTTGAAAGATTTGGATTATTCATAGAGAATGATGTTAAGTCCCAAGCTGCTGAAATCCTTTCTCACAGACCAACGGCACTCATAACAGGAAACCTTGTCATAACAAAGGCTTTTCTTCAGGCACTGAAGACTCTTCGGATAAAGATTCCACAAGAACTTTCGCTTGTTTCCTTTGACGATATTGAATGGCTTGAAGTGACGTCTCCGCCCATTACTGCATTCCGGCAGCCGATCGAGTCTTTGGCGATGAATGCCGTGGCACTTCTGAAGAGAGAGATGAAGAACAACGAATCAAACTCTCAAATAGTGGTCGTCGAAGGTGAACTGATAATTCGTGATTCAGTTTATGATCTCTCTTCCGAAAAACAAGGAGGTTGATTTCATGATAAGGGTAGCTTTACCCCCATTAAGCGTGGTATTGATTTCTTCGTTTCTCCTTGCCACATCTCTTAAAGATGTTTCAGAACTGGAAATGGTAGCAAAGCTTACAGGCCCCAACGCAATCAACAACACTCTCAAGTATGACGTCTTCGGAACCGATCTTGGTCACAGTTTCAACGATGGTGAAATCACATACTTTGTTTTTGGTGACACTTTTGGAATCGACAAAACAAACTGGCGCAAGAATGTTATGGCATTCACCACCGACCAGGATCCGAGTCACGGCATCATTTTTGAAGGGTTCATAACAGGTGATGGAGCTTCTACATACGCTTTTTCTGATAACACAGTCTGGCTCAATGTGGTAAAAGGAGCTGATTTGTGGTCAAGTGTTGATCTCGCGCCGAAACTTCTAAAATCTCAGCTACCTGGAGAATGGTCAATAGAGACAAGAATCGAAAGCAACTCTGCTCCTGTTGGAGCAACGAATTTGTGTGGATTACTTTTCTTCAGCGGAGTGCAGAACTGGATTATGTGGGGCCATCTTGGCAACAGGACAATGGAGGCTAGCGGAATCATCGGAGGTGAATTCGTTAAAATCGCTGAAGTCGCATCTCTTTATCCATATCTGAGAATTGAAAACAGGTTATTCTCTAATACATATGTCTTCAGTTACAGCCAGGACGGAGAGAACTGGATTGAAGCGGGCACTTTTGATGACAAAGAGGGCTTTCTAAACTCAGCAAGGTACGGCATTGGCGCAAAAGAGTGGGGCACTTCTGACTATGAAGTTATCTTTGCCGATATTGCCGAAAACTCAGTGAACTTTTCAGCTCAGGAGCTTCGAGAAGCCTTCTACTGGGGAGGACCCGGAGAGTCTTCCGGAGCTGCGAAAGAACTGATTCATTCAACCCCTGGAAATATTACGGCTATTCCAACCAACGGAGTAGCTGTCAACTCGAGACTTTACTTGCACTACATGATGGTCAACTACTGGGGAGAACCGGGGAGATGGAACACGAGCTATTCTGGCTTGGCGGTTTCAAAGAACGGCGGAAGAACCTGGGATGTACTTGACTCTGTAAAATGGGGTTCGGAGAGTAACTTTGCCCAGGTAGGTATTGCGAAGGCTTCCCAGTGGCCAAAGATTCCTGATGGTTGCGACGTGAACAGCGATACCCTCTTCTTCTTCGGAATCCCCAGCGGAAGGTTCGGTGGAGTCAAATTAATGAAAGTGGATGGCGAAGAAATAGAGAAAATTGGTGCATACAGATACTTTTCAGGCCTAGATAATTCCGGAATTCCTCAGTGGTCGAGCAAAGAAGAAGACGCAGAGATAATTATTGAGGCTCCTGTTGGCGAATGTTCTGCAATGTACAATCACTTCCTCGGAAAGTGGATAATAACTTATTTGAACGAACACAGTCACGATCTAGAGATAAGAGAATCTCCCAATCCATGGGGCCCATGGAGTAAACCGCATCAGCTTGTTTCTTCAAGGGAGTATTCAGGCTTGTACGGGGCTTTTTTGAATCCTCTGTTCGTTGAGAATGAGGGAGAGTACATTTATTTCACTATGTCATTATGGACGCCATACAATGTTTATCTAATGAAAGCCAGATTAGTCAAATAGGAGGTTTAGAATGGACTTTTCCAGTGGAACTCTTAGAAATCTGATGACACTAAAAAATGCTAGAAGAGGAAGAATATCATCTTACGATGAAAGCGGTGGTAATAAAGACTGGAAAGCAATAGCAGCAGGAGAGACATTAGTTCTGGGTGAAATTGAAGGTCCGGGAGTTGTTAGCCATATATGGATGACGTTCAGATCTACCGAGAAGCACTTTTTGCGCAAGGGTATACTGCGGATCTTCTGGGATGACGAAAGTGCACCAAGTGTTGAGAGTCCAATAGGGGATTTCTTTGGTGCCGGACATGGGAAAACAGTCAACTTCTCTTCGCTGCCCATACAAATGTCACCTGAAGATGGTCGAGGCTTTAACTGCTTCTTTCCTATGCCATTTAGAAAAAAGGCACGAATAGAAATCGCTAACGAGAATTCTTCCCAAGATCTTGTTGCCTATTACTATATTGATTACGAGCTCTGGCCAGAATTACCGGAGAACATAGCTTACTTCCATGCGCAATGGCGAAGAGAGCGGGGCGTTTCGAGAGATGAAGGTAATCTAGTGAAGTCACTTGCTCCCAATAATCTTAAGGACTTTGCTCTGGAGCCGTTCGTAGCGAACAACATTTTCGAGTTTCAAGGCCAGAACAAGACCGGCAGGGACAACTACGTCATTCTTGATGCTCAAGGCAAAGGTCATTATGTTGGTTGCTTCTTCTATGTCCATAACATGCGCGAGACAGATCAGTGGGATTGGTACGGAGAAGGCGACGACATGATTTTCATCGATGGCGATTCATGGCCGCCTTCCCTCCACGGTACAGGCACCGAGGATTACTTCAGTATGGCCTGGTGTCCTTCTCAAAGTTATGCCTCGGAGTACTTTGGGCTGATACTTCCGGGAAACAACAACTGGAAAGGATACATGAGTATGTACAGATTCCATATAGAGGATCCGATCTATTTCAGTAAGTCGTTGAAAGTAACCATAGAAAAGGGTCACAACAACAACCGTTTTGACGATTATTCGTCTGTTGCTTTCTGGTACCAGGCAGAACCCCACAAAAGGTTCGAATCACTTCTGACACCTGAAGATAGGCTGCCTTATGCTGATTAGCAGGGAAACCACTCAAACAACAATAGTTCTTTGAATGATTTTTGGTGAGGCTCTGATAGCAATACATTGACTAAGACTCCCTAAAAGCATGCAGAAGGGTTAAGTTACTGCTCCCGCTCTTCCTGCATCAGAAATCACAATGAACTGGAGTGCTTGGCATATAAATACACATCGCTTAGGAGAACATTGTATTCGCTGCCTATATAGGTCTTAAGCCTCTCACAGCTGATTTTCTTATCATGAGAAGCTCTAGCCGTGCTGTGACATCAAACCCGTTTGCGGTTTGGTTTTTATGCAGACCACAAGTAGTAGTATACTTCTCATATGGAGGTGGTTTTCATGACCAGCGGCAAGATAAGCACAGGTATAAGTGGCCTTGATGAGATAACCGATGGCGGGCTGGTGAAGAATTCCTCGAACTTGGTACGGGGTGGCCCTGGAACAGGGAAGACCATTCTTGGATTTCACTTCCTGAGCGCGGATTCTGCAGGGAAGTCTGCATTCATTACCTTCGAGGAGTCAAAGGAGAACCTTTTGGCCTCCTCTTCCAAACTGGGATTTGAACTTAGAAATGTAGAGTTTCTTGACTTGAGTCCCTCTGAACACTTCTTCAGTGAAGTCGAGAGCTACGATATTTTTCTTTCCTCTGACGTTGAAAGAGAACCAGTTACGAAACAGATTATCGATTTTATAGAGACCGTTAAGCCTGAAAGGGTTTTCATAGATTCGATCACGCAGTTTCGATATTTCTCTCCAAACAAGTATCAGTTTAGAAAACAAGTTATCTCTTTTATAAGGTTCCTGCTTCAACGAGGATGTACTGTTGTGAGCACCTCGGAATTCTCCAGAGAAGAACCTGATGATGATCTTCAGTTTCTCTGTGATGGTATCATCAATCTGAAAACGGAAGATGGTGAGAGATTAATTGAAATAACCAAATTCCGACAATCAGGATTCAGAAGTGGATTACATTCTATGAAGATCACAGCTCAAGGGATCAGAGTGTTTCCACGCCTCATACCTGACACGGTATCAACTGGAATCGTAAACGAGATCATCCCATTCGGAATTGAAGGTCTTGACAAAATGCTTTACGGAGGCATCAGACGAGGGACCATAAATATCATCAGCGGACCTCCAGGGGTTGGAAAGAGTACATTAGGAATGCTGTTTGCTAGAGAAACCGCAATGAGGAAGGAGAAGGCGCTGATATATACTTTTGAGGAGTCAGCAGATCAAATGATTTTTCGTGCAAAATCGCTAGGTATCCCCGCGGTTGGTCTAAAAGAAAGCGATTTGCTTCAAATCGAGCCAATTATGGCTCTTGCATATAGTCCTGATGAATTCTCCCAGCTTGTAAGGTCTTCTGTTGAGAAGGAAGATACAAAGGTTATAGTAATTGACAGTCTCTCAAGCTATCGACTGGTTCTTAAGGGGAGAGAACAATCTGAAGCTCTATACGCCTTGTGTAAGTATATGAAGTCGAGAGGGGTAACAGTCATACTTCTCTACGCAACTTCCAGCTTAGTTAGTGACATAGACCCCGGAAGAGGGGTGAGCTTCCTGTGCGACAATATAATTTTCCTCAGGTACTATGAAGCTGCGGGAGAAATCCACAGAGCAATAGGTGTTTTGAAGAAGAGGACAAGCGATTTTGAGAAGAGTGTAAGAGAACTGGTAATTACAAAAAATGGGATAGAGATTGGAGAAAGATTGACAAACACGAGAGGTATTTTGAGCGGCATGCCATACGTGAACGGTGAAGTGCCTGATGGAAAGGAGTAATTCTCTTTTGTACGCATGCAAGTACCGCGGCAATCGAATAGCTTTCGAAAAAGCTGTTTTGCGCTTTGGGCTCAGAATTGTCTACGCTTCAAGCGTGGAAGATCTTCGTGAAGCAATGAGTAGTGAGGAATTCTGTCTTACGATTGCAGATATTTCGGGTTTTGAGAGAGAGATCCTTGATGAATTAAAAGAGTACGAAAACAGCCGAAAAGGGGGGCTTCTAATTGTCTTGCCTGAGTCTTACACAAAACAAGAAATAGGTGACTCCTTCAGTCATGTTATGACGAAGCCTCTGAAAGTTCCAGAAGTGTTGAGACTGATCAGATACTATTCTGAAAGGAATACGCGAGATGGAGAAAATTTCTCTATGGATGACAAATCGTGAAAACAGTAGGCTTTTGAGCGAATCACTGGATAACACTTACAAAGTCGTAGTTGCGAAATCATTTTCCGACGTGACTTCCGTTGACCTAATAATAGTAGATGGCGTTACCCTTAACAGCAGCCGGCGTGAACTAGAATTATTGCGTGAATCCAAAATCTTCCTTCCCATCCTACTGGTAACTTCTCGCAACGACGTTAAAATGGCGACAAAGGAGCTGTGGAAGATTGTGGATGATGTGATAATCGCTCCTGTGGAAAGAAACGAACTTCTAATAAGAATCAAAAATCTTCTGAAACTAAGATATCAGTCTGAGCGATTGAGGCGTGAACACTGGGTTCTTACAGACAGCAGTCCAATCGGTATAGCAATACTTACCGGGGGCAAAGAGACCTACAGAAATCCTAGAATGGACAGGATCCTTCTTGGAAAGAGTTTCGAAAACGTATTGAAAGGCGAAGAAAGGGAGAGATTCACTGTCTTCTGCAAGAGAGCCGAAAATAACAGAGAGCCTTTGTCTAATCTCTTCAGAGTCGAAGTTAATGGGTCAACCAAGTGGCTTGAAATGGTTGCTTGTCAAATTGATGTTGAAAAGGAACCAGGAATAATTGTTATGACGCAGGATTCCACTGAATCTATAAGGACCACCTCCGAGTTGGTCAAGACTCAGCAGAAGCTTCAAGAGGCATTCGTGAATGCACTAAATCTGATTAGCAGTCTTGTCGAGAGAAGAGATCCGTTTACTTACGGTCATCAGAGAAGGGTGACTTCATTAGCCGTTAAGATAGCTGAATCCATGGAGCTTAAGAAGTCAGATATAGACACTGTTAAATATGCTTCCCTGGTCCACGATCTTGGTAAAGTAGTTGTTCCAACTGAGATACTTTCCAAACCGGGAAAGTTAGATGAAACTGAAATGGCCTTGATAAGAGAACACGCTAAGCAAGGATATGAGATGATTTCCGAGTTGAAAATCGATTTGCCAATCGCTGAAGCTGTTTATCAACACCACGAAAGGTTGGATGGCTCGGGCTACCCAAGAGGTCTTAAAGGAGAGGAAATCTCCATACATGCAAGGATTATTGGTGTCGCAGATGTAGTTGAAGCCATGTCTTCGCATAGACCCTACAGAGCAGCTCTTGGAGTTCGAGCTGCTCTTGATGAAATTGAATCCGGATCGGGCAGAATATATGATCGTGAGGTAGTTAGGCACTGCAAGAAGATAATCGAAGAGGGTTTCGCCTTTGAAGAAGAATTTGAGATATGAAATAATTGAAGATAGATCATATGTTGCCTACGTCCGCCTTAGGATTTACTTCATGAGCGATGGGCTGGGTCTTTTAGTGATAGAATCAACTTCAAGACTGCATTAACGTTAGATCTATAGTTGACGTCTTCAAGAGATCGATATGCCAAGTAACTAATTCTCCTGTGAAGAAGTGAATTCCCATTATAGCCACTTCTCTTCCGAAATTCCACTGCTCCACCATCTAACTGTAATGGGGAAATTCAGTAACTGTATGCTCATACCGAATAATACCCAGAACCTTCATTAGTCACTCCATTATTGGGGCAGACGCTAATTCCTGGCTACGGGATCTCGTTTACCCTACAAGCCTACAGGATCTTTGTCACTGGGTTATCAGTTGAAGTCCTAAAATGAGCCAATATAGCGGGAAATAAAAGCGAAAATCAGAAAGTTGCCACTACGATGCTGCTAGAAGCCTGGTTCATGAGATTTGTAGACATTTTCTATAAGCTCATATTCACAGTGCAGAATATCATGTCGACCTGGCAGGTCGGAGTTTGGGGGAGAGAAATCAAGACAGAAAGTGCCTGCAGCGACTATCAGAGGTTAACCGGATTAGCAACTGGATGCTGAAGGATCGAAATTCATAGTGTTAAGGATGGTGCGTGAATCAACTCCTGAGTTTCTGGCATTAACCTGAAGTTCCCGAACTAGAT
>NZ_JFHM01000005.1:0-2291 GCF_003664935.1 Mesotoga sp. H07pep.5.4 | reverse complement strand
CAGTTCCTCCCTTTCGGTTGTCTGCACAGAGTTGGTTGACTAACCTACAAAACTGGATAACACAGTCCCTTCGCTCCACTCCCATTACAGGAGCTTCATCACTACTACGGACTGTTCCGCCCCTGAATCTGGCATCGGTACTTTCACCCTCGTGGGTCTTCCACTTGCGGCTTTTCCCTTAACATCCAGATCCAGGTTCCCAAGTTCCTAATCGAAGCCTGTACCAGGGTCACGCCACCTATATGCCGGTCACCATCTGGACAGTAAGCAGGTTTCCTCCAGACTTATCCCGGGATAGTTGCACCTCCCGGTTTAGATGACACTAGTAGTTGTTACGACACGTTCACGGTGGTTCACTTGTATTCGTCTCCTCTGGTACTCACCTGACGGGATCACTGTCCCGCCTTTTCCCGTAACGTTCACTACCATGGCTCTTTACCACAGCAGCTTACGGTGGTTTGAAGCCTCCACCTGCATGGCGGCTTCGAGGGGCCCTCCCTCATCTTCAATTAAGCATGGCTTGAAGTTTCCTTCTTCGCCTTCTTGGCACACTGCAGCAAGCAAACTTGAGGGAAAAACAGAAAAAGTGCATGTAACTACCAGCGTCAACGTATACAAGAACGGAATGTACGTGGGAATTCCAGGTACGAATGAAAAGGGAAATGAGTTTGCTGCCGCTTTGGGCGCCATATGCGGGGATGCAGATCTCCAGCTCGAGGCACTTAGGCCTTGCCGAGTTGAATCGGTCGGTATTGCAAGAGAGATGATAGACAAGGGTCTGGTCAGTGTGATCTGTGATCAAGATCTATCTGGAGTATTCATAGAAGCCACGGTGTCTAATCATAATCATTCTGTACTTTGCAGGATAACTGGCAGTCACACGAATGTAGTTTCATTAGAGATAGACGGAGAAAAGGTCCGTTCAAGTGAGAGATTCGTCCCCTCCGATGCATTAGAATTTACTCCTGAAGAGATATTTGAGTCAATTCGAGAAATCACTGAACTGGAAATCGAGAAGATCTTCGAGGGAATAGAAATGAATCTCGAGATTGCCAGATTTGGCCTTAAGAAAATGTTGCCTTCAAAAGAGACCTTCAGCTACCACGAAAACGTAAGCCTCGGATACAAGATTCGTAACTATTGTTTCGCGGCTTCGGCCGCCAGGATGTCTGGTGTTCCCCTTCCTGTGATGAGCAGTAGCGGAAGCGGTAACCAGGGAATTGTCGCCACACTTCCAGTGGCTCTAACCGGCGAGTACTTCCAAAAGAGCCGAAAAGACATTGCAAAAGCAGTAGCTTTGAGCCACCTTTTCTCTGGTTACATAAAGAACAAGCTCGGCAGAGTTGCCCCGATCTGTGGATGCGTTACAGCCGCCGGAACGGGAGCCGCTGCAGGAATTACCTATCTTCTTGGAGGAGCAAGGGAGACAATCGAACAGGCAATGCTGACTATACTATCGAGCACGACAGGCATCATGTGCGATGGTGCAAAAGAGAGCTGTTCATTGAAGGCGGGCCTTGGAGGCCAGGAAGCATATAGCTGTGCATTACTGGCAATGGACAATCTTGGAGTCAACTCAGAGCAGGGATTTATCTCCAACACTTTAGACAGGTCAATAGAAAATATCCAGGTCCTTCTTTCAAAAGGCATGTCAAAGATCGACTCCGCAATAGTTGAGGTACTTGAAAACAGAAAAAGGAAAACGAAATCCCCTGAGTGAAAGGGATGGACTATATGTCGATCCTTGAAGAAAACTCTACTTATGCAAGGCCGAAGATCAAGGAACTCTTGACGTTCTAAATGTCAATAAGAGAAATCTCCACATAATCACACATAAAATAAGGATTACCCTATACATGAAACGTTCTGTTCTTCGCGTTCTATACTTTGATCACTAAACTGAAGTTCCCCGACAGGAAATTAATGAAACGCTTTCCGAGAGAGAAAAAAGACACAATAATGTTGTGAAAACGTAGACAGTAAATGGTCAATTTGTAATTGACTTCGCTCGTTTCTTTGTGCTATTATTCTGTTATGAAGAGCAAACCTAAAGGCCTTTATTTAGCTAAGATTGTGAGTAAGTACAAGGACAGAGAATACTTCACTTATCTTCTGAGAAGAAGCTATCGCGAAGATGGTAAGGTGAAACAGCAAACCATTGCCAACCTTACTGAATTGCCGGAAGTTACTAGAGAGTTAGTCAAAGAGAGTCTCCAGGGGAGAGTCTTTCTTCCTTCCGAAGAGGCTATAGAGATCACTCGTTCGAGGGCACATGGTAATGTTGCGGTGAT
>NZ_JFHM01000034.1:0-4955 GCF_003664935.1 Mesotoga sp. H07pep.5.4 | reverse complement strand
AGAGGAAACGAACCTGTAACTTGACAATAGGAAGTGGTACTGGTAGTATAGGAATTGCTGACGCGAAGTTAGCGTTAGCGGGAAAGACGAGCGAGAAGGAAGGGTCATTGAAAAATGGATAGCAATCCAGCGAGTTTCAAAAAAATGAGTCATGGATGGAGGGTTTGATCCTGGCTCAGGGTGAACGCTGGCGGCGTGCTTGACACATGCAAGTCGAACGGTATGTGGCAACACATAGAGTGGCGAACGGGTGAGTAACACGTGGGAACGTACCCTACGCAGGGGGATAACTGACCGAAAGGACAGCTAATACCGCATAAGACCGAAAGGTGAAAGGTGCAAATGCATCGGCGAAGGAGCGGCCCGCGGACCATCAGCTAGTTGGTGGGGTAAGAGCCTACCAAGGCGACGACGGTTAGCCGGCGTGAGAGCGTGGCCGGCCACAAGGACACTGAGATACGGGTCCTACTCCTACGGGAGGCAGCAGTGCGGAATTTTAGATAATGGAGGCAACTCTGATCTAGCGACGCCGCGTGCAGGAAGAAGGTCTTCGGATTGTAAACTGCTGTGGTAAGGGAAAAATGTCATGTAGAGTGGAAAGCTACATGGAGGGATGGTACTTTACTAGAAAGCCCCGGCTAACTACGTGCCAGCAGCCGCGGTAATACGTAGGGGGCGAGCGTTACCCGGAATCACTGGGCGTAAAGGGAGCGTAGGTGGCCTGACATGTCAACTGTGAAAACCCGGAGCTCAACTCCGGACTTGCAGTTGAAACTGCCAGGCTTGAGGACGGTAGAGGAAGACGGAACTGCCAGTGTAGGGGTAAAATCCTTAGATATTGGCAGGAACGCCGGTGACGAAGGTGGTTTTCTGGGCCGGTTCTGACACTGATGCTCGAAAGCCAGGGGAGCGAACGGGATTAGATACCCCGGTAGTCCTGGCCCTAAACGATGTTCACTAGGTGTGGGGAGCGGAAAGCTTTCCGTGCTAAAGCTAACGCGATAAGTGAACCGCCTGGGGAGTACGCCCGCAAGGGTGAAACTCAAAGGAATTGACGGGGGCCCGCACAAGCGGTGGAGCGTGTGGTTTAATTCGATGCTAAGCGAAGGACCTTACCAAGGTTTGACATGCTGATAGTAGTGAATTGAAAGAGGAACGACCACACTTTGTGTGGAGTCAGCACAGGTGGTGCACGGCCGTCGTCAGCTCGTGCCGTGAGGTGTTGGGTTAAGTCCCGCAACGAGCGCAACCCCTGCTCTTAGTTGCCAGCGGTAAGGCCGGGCACTCTAGGAGGACCGCCGCCGACGAGGCGGAGGAAGGGGGGGATGACGTCAGGTATCGTGCCCCTTATATCTTGGGCGACACACGCGCTACAATGGGTTGGACAGAAGGGACCGAGACAGCAATGTGGAGGAAATCCTCAAACCAACCCCCAGTTCAGATTGCAGGCTGCAACCCGCCTGCATGAAGCCGGAATCGCTAGTAATCGCAGATCAGCCAAGCTGCGGTGAATACGTTCCCGGGCCTTGTACACACCGCCCGTCAAGCCACCCGAGTTGGTAACACCTGAAGATGAGTATCCTAACCGAAAGGAGGGAGCTTGTTTAGGGTGGGATTGGCAAGGGGGGCTAAGTCGTAACAAGGTAGCCCTACCGGAAGGTGGGGCTGGATCACCTCCTTTCTAAGGAGTTTAACAGGATTGCTATCCATCTTTGAGTGAATTAAGAAGTAGAAGCGAGTCAAAGGAAGAAGGAAGGTAAAGGTATAAAGGGCTCACGGAGGATGCCTAGGTAGCGGGAGGCGAAGAAGGGCGTGGCCAGCTGCGAAAAGCCGCGTGTAGGTGCAAGCGACCATAGAAGCGCGGATGCCCGAATGGGGAAACCCACCAGGTAGAGATACTTGGTATCCTGAAAAGGAAGCGAACCTTGCGAACTGAAACATCTTAGTAGCGAGAGGAAAAGAAATCGAAGAGATTCCCTGAGTAGCGGCGAGCGAAACGGGAAGAGCCTAAACCTATATAGTGTAAGCGTACGGGCGTTGCTATATAGGGGTAGAGGGATATATACGGGTCTGACCGTACAGGGCCGGGAGAAGCCAAAGGCTAGTCGAACTATCTGGGAAGATAGACCGGAGAAGGTGAAAGTCCTGTAGGCGAAAGTTAGAGGCTATCCTTGTATATATCCCGAGTAGCGCGGGGCACGAGGAATCCCGCGTGAATCTAGGGAGACCACTCTCTAAGGCTAAATACTACCTGCTGACCGATAGCGAAAAAGTACCGTGAGGGAAAGGTGAAAAGCACCCCGGGAGGGGAGTGAAAGAGTACCTGAAACCGTGAGTCTACGATAAGTGGGAGCACGAAAGTGCGACCGCGTGCCTTTTGATTAATGAGCCTGCGAGTTACCGTAACTGGCGAGGTTAATCCGAGATAGGAGAAGCCGAAGGGAAACCGAGTCTTAACAGGGCGGAAGTCAGTTGCGATAGACCCGAAACCGGGTGAGCTATCCATGGGCAGGTTGAAGGTGGGGTAACACCCACTGGAGGACCGAACCAGTTAGCAGTAAAAAGCTATTGGATGACCTGTGGATAGGAGTGAAAAGCTAACCGAACTCGGTGATATCTGGTACTCCTCGAAACGTGTTTAAGCACGGCCTTGCATGGTTAGTGGAGGGGGTAGAGCACTGATTGGGCTAGGGGGGCGACCTCCAACCCCAGTCAAACTCCGAATACCTCTACTCAAAGTGCAGGAGACAGACTGCGAGCGATAAGGTCCGTAGTCGAGAGGGAAACAGCCCAGACCACCAGCTAAGGGCCCAGAGAGATAGCTAAGTGTTAAAGGAAGTGGAGAGTCAAAGACAGCTAGGATGTTGGCTTAGAAGCAGCCATCATTAAAAGAGTGCGTAACAGCTCACTAGTCGAGACTCACCGCGCCGAAGATGTAAGGGGGCTAAAGCTATCCTCCGAAGCTGTGGAACAGGAAACTGTTGGTAGAGGAGCATTGTGTTGTAGGGAGAAGGCAGACCCGTGAGGGCTGTTGGACGAGACACAAGAGAGAATGCAGGCATGAGTAAACGAAAGGAGAGTGAGAATCTCTCCCCCCGAAAGCCTAAGGGTACCTGGGGAAGGTTCGTCCGCCCAGGGTTAGTCGAGACCCTAAGGGGAACCCGAAAGGGGTAACCGATGGGAAACCGGTTAATATTCCGGTACTGGCGTAGCATGAGTTTTGGGGTGTGACACAGGAGGATAGGCGTTGCGTACTAGTTGCATAGTGCGTCCAAGTTTCAAGTCCGAAGATCGCGGCAGGGAAATCCACCGCGGGAGGGTGAGGGACGAATGGGAGTTCCTTCGGGAGCAACAACGTTGAGTTCACACTGTCTAGAAAAGCATCGCAAAGCGTTTGAGTGCTAAGCCAATCGTTCTGAAAACCGACACAGGTAGGCAAGCTGAGAAGGCTAAGGGGAGCGGGATAACTCCTGTTAAGGAACTAGGCAAATTAGCCCCGTAACTTAGGGAGAAGGGGTACTCTGGTTGGTTAAGAGCTGACTGGAGTCGCAGTGACAAGGCAGCGGCGACTGTTTACCAAAAACACAGGGCTCTGCGAATTCGAGAAGAAGACGTATAGGGTCTGACGCCTGCCCAGTGCTGGAAGGTTAAGGGGAAAGGTTAGCGTAAGCGAAGCTTTGAACCGAAGCCCCAGTAAACGGCGGCCGTAACTATAACGGTCCTAAGGTAGCGAAATTCCTTGTCGGGTAAGTTCCGACCTGCACGAATGGCGTAACGATCGCTGCACTGTCTCAACAGGAGACCCGGTGAAATTTCAGTCTGGGTGAAGATGCCCAGGACTCGCAACTAGACGGAAAGACCCCATGGAGCTTTACTGTAGCTTGGTATTGTGCTTTGTTGTATGGTGTACAGGATAGGTAGGAGGCGTAGAACCCGGTTCGCCAGGATCGGGGGAGCCAACGGTGGGATACTACCCTCTATACAACGGAGTACTAACTTGAGAGTGTGGAGAGCACAACAAGGACATTGCTAAGTGGGCAGTTTGACTGGGGCGGTCGCCTCCAAAAGAGTAACGGAGGCGCGCTAAGGTTGGCTCAGGTTGGTTGGAAATCAACCATAGAGTGTAAGGGCAAAAGCCAGCTTGACTGTGAGACTGACAGGTCGAACAGGAGGGAAACCTGGCCCTAGTGACCCTGCGGCCCTGAGTGGAAAGGCCGTTGATCAACGGATAAAAGCTACCCTGGGGATAACAGGCTTATACTGCCCGAGAGTTCATATCGACGGCAGTGTTTGGCACCTCGATGTCGGCTCATCGCATCCTGGGGCTGGAGCAGGTCCCAAGGGTTAGGCTGTTCGCCTATTAAAGCGGTACGTGAGCTGGGTTCAGAACGTCGTGAGACAGTTCGGTCCCTATCTGTTGCGAGCGTAGGAGACTTGAGAAGGGTAGCCCCTAGTACGAGAGGACCGGGGTTAGTGAACCTCTAGTGAATCAGTTGTCGTGCAAGCGGCAGTAGCTGAGTAGCTACGTTCATGAGTGATAACCGCTGACAGCATCTAAGCGGGAAGCACGCTTCAAGACTAGGTCTCTCAGGATCGTTCGAGAAGAGGACGTAGATAGGCTGGAGATGTAAGCACTGTGAAGTGTTCAGTCGACCAGTACTAATAATCCGATTCCTTTACCTTAATTCCCTATGTACTCTTGAGTGAGCAGATATTCTGGGTGAAGATACCGGGGCGGGAAACACCCGGCTCCATACCGAACCCGGCAGTTAAGCCGTCTCGGGCCGATGGTAGTATGTGGGCAACTGCATGCGAGAGTAGGTATCGCCCAGATGTTATACAAGAGGAGAGTCTTTTTGACTCTCCTTTTTGTTTTGGTACAGAACCGTGGTCGGTGGTAGCAGGTCGGGGGTTCGCAAGAGCAAGTAAAACTGGTTGGCCGTTGAGCGGTTCTC